>JAMDCE010000280.1 GCA_023489135.1 Chloroflexota bacterium | reverse complement strand
CGAGTACCTAGGCTTTGTATTCCAACAGCTACAGCTCATCCCCTACCTGTCGGCGGTCGAAAACGCCATGCTGCCTCTGGCCATAACCCGGCGCTCGCACCGTGAGCAGATGGAGATGGCCTTGTCGGCGCTGGAGCGAGTCGGGCTCGCCGACAAGGCCCACCGGTTGCCGAATCAGCTTTCCGGCGGCGAGCAAGGAAGGGTAGCCATCGCCAGGGCGATCGTGAACAACCCGCCGGTCATCCTGGCCGACGAGCCGACCGGCAGCCTGGATTCGCACACAGGGAAGGAAGTGATGGAGCTTTTCAATTCCCTGAACGAGGACGGGCTCACCATAATCATCGTGACGCACAACCCGGAAAACGCCAACCACGTGGGCCGAGTGGTGCAAATCCGGGACGGCCGCGTGGTCGGAAACGCCAATCCCGCGGCATTAGCCGGCGTGCGCTAGAAGATCGAGTAGAGACGCAGCAGGCTGCGTCTCATAGGCATCAGCCTAAGCCAAATTGGAGACCATGTAGTGCAGGGGCTTGTCCCATGCTTGGTCGAAGTGTGATGACATCGGCTATCGGCGAGGCCGCCAGAGGAACCACGTAGAGCCCTTACGGAGATGCCTCAATCCTCCAAACAGTCTTACGAGCAGGGGACAAGCCCCCGCACTACGGCCTCTACTCTGAAAGCTGCGTGTTAAGTTGAACTATTGGACAAGAGCTTGATGATCTCATCTGCCTGCTTGCGCTCCTTGACATCGTCAAGCATCGCATCCTCCGATTTGGCCGGCTAGAGAACCCGGCGATCTAGAAAGGCGGGCGCTAGCGATCCCCCACCGGGATCCGGTTCAGCAGCTCGCGCGAAACGTAGTCCTCCAGCTTCACCCGCTCCAGGACCGGCTTCGGCGACTTCACCCGCTCGGGAAAAGGCTCGCCCACGGGCTTGGTAGCATCGATGAACATGCACGCGTGCGTCCATGGGTTATCCATTTTAGGGTCCAGCAACGATCCGCGCACTTTGGGGATTACGGTCAAATCCCGGTCGGCCTGGAACCTGGTGGCCACGGCGGTCAGCACTTCCTGCTCGTTGTAAGGGTCCACGTCGTCGTCCACTATCACGATCAGCTTGGGAAAGCCGATGGTCATGGCGGCGGAGGCGGCGATGGCCGGCGTGCCTTCGGCCAGCTTTTCAATCGAAATGTAGTAGTGGAACTGGGTGCGGCCGGAATAGGGAGCGCAGACACCCTTGACCGAGCCGGGCAACACCTCGTCGACCCGACGATAGATCTCGGCTTCGAAGCCGATGCCGGGGTGGTCCAGGTGGCCGATGTTCGTGCCGTAATATACATAGTCCCGGCGACGTGTGACGGCGGTCACCCGTATCACCGGCCCCTGCCGCTGCGGACCGTAGTAGCCGGTGAACTCGCCGAAGGGACCTTCAGGCTCGCGGACGTTGGGCAGAATCTCTCCCTCGACGAGCACCTCGGCATCCGCCGGCACCAGGAAGTCCTCTCCCCAGGTTTCGGAAGGCACCAGACGCAGCGGCTCCCCGAGGAAGGCGCCGGCCAACCCGTACTCATCCCAGGGCCAGGGGGATTGATAGACTCCGGCCAGGAATACCGCCGGATGATGTCCGTGAAGCATCACCACCGGCGTGGGCCGGTCGTTCTTCTCGTTTTCACGGAATATCTTCCAGGTGTGATACGGGGCCATGAGTATGCCGGTGCTCTGAGGTGACTTGTACATCGTGCGGTGGTACGAGAGGTTGTATCCCAGGTTCCCCGTCTTCTTGCTGAGGACCAGCCCTGTGCCGTAGGGGTTGCCGTCCATCTCGTGGTGGTAGATGATGGGCAGGCGGCTCTGGTCTATCTGGGACCCGGTCTGAATAACTTCCTTGACCGGCGCCTCCCCCCGGGAAATCGTCACCGGCTCGACCAGCTTGCCGGCACGCCGGCCAAACTCGCGGGTCAGATCCGCCTTCCATTTCGAGGGATCCAAATCGAGGGCCACGCACACCCGTCGCCGATCGGCGGTAACGTTTATGTAAACCCGCTTCCCCGGCTCTCCGTCGATGGACTTGACGTTTTCAAACAGCACCGCCGGGTACTTGCCCTCGTCCTCCAGATGGCGCAGGAAGGCCACGATCTCGAATTTGGAATCTATCTCGCCCTTGACCACCAGTTGGCGGTCGGGAAGGATTTCCGCGACCTGAGAGATGAATGTATGCAGATCTTTTGGCATATCGAAGTTTTCCTCCCGCTATCTATCTAACTCGTCCGCGTTGTCACTGAACCCCGACCCCGGTCCCCCAAGTTACCTACGGTATCCCGTACTTGCTCCAATCTTCCTCTACCTTCGCCATGACGTCGGCCTTGGGCACGCAGACGTCCTCGAACTCCTTGGCATCTTTCTTCGTCGCATCGATGATCATCTTTGAGGTTCGCGCATTGGCCGTCAACCGCTCTTCCTTGGGGATGGACGGATCGAGATACGAGCCGGTGACATCCTTGATTATTTCGACGTCACGATGGGGCTGAACCCGCGTGGCCAGAGCCCACTCCACCTTGGACCAGTCGCGCACGTCGACATCCGTGTCTACTAAGATGAGGTTCTTAATGAAACGGGACCCGGTCGTGCCCATTATGGCCATGCCGATCCACTTCCCGTACCCTTCGAATCGCTTGTCGATGGAGACGATGGCATTGAAACCGCCACAACCGCCATCGGTGATGTGAACCTCCTTGATTCCCGGAAGCGGCACCAGCCTCTTGATCTCGGCCTCGATCGGGATGCCCTGCATCACGTTGGACTCCTGGGGCGGCATGCCGACATAGCTGGCCTGGTGAATCGCGCCATTACGATAGGTGATGGCGCTGATGCGTATCACCGGACGCGGACCCCTCAGCCCGTAGTAGCCGGTAAACTCGCCGAAAGGCCCCTCCTCCACCAGCACGTCCGGCAGGATCTCGCCCTCAATAACGATCTCGGCGCTGGCCGGAACCTCGAGGGGAACGGTCTCGCACTTCACCATTTCCACCGGTGCCCCACGCAGAGCCCCGGCCATCTCCATTTCGTCGACGCCAAAGGGGAAAGAGGCCGTCGCGCCGATTTGGACGGCGGGATCGAGTCCGATGGCGCTGGCCACGTAGAATCTCTCGCCCCGCTCCAGGGCTTTTCCCCGCTGAAGTCCAATGTGCTTCATCGGGGCAGCCAGAATACCGATGGTCCTCTTGTCGTGCACCTGGCAGCGGTAGAGACCAACGTTCCTTTCGCCCGTTTCCGGATCGCGGGTGAAGTGCGAAGCGAAAGTGATGAATGGTCCGCCGTCCAGCGCGTTCCAAACCGGAATCGGGAACTTGAAGATGTCCACATCATCGCCCAGGAGGATATTCTCTTTGCACGGACCGCTGGACACCAGCACCGGCTTTATCGGATTCTTCGTTCTTCGGATCCACTCGTCGTGGATTTCCTGGGGCTCCACGCCCAGCGCCAGAGCATAGCGCCTTCGGGTGCCCATAGCGTTGACCGCCAGCGGGGTGGAATAGCTCCCCGGCCTCTCGAACAGGAGGGCCGGCCCGTTGCGGTCGAGCGTCTTGCGGCAAACTGCGCCGACCTCGAAATCCAGTGCCACTTCGACCGGAACTCGGGCTAGCTCGCCTTCCCGCTCAAGCACATTGAGGAACTCTCGTAAATCGTTGAAAGGCACGGTGATTTCTCCTCTTAATTTAATCCCTGATTGACCCTCGGGTGGTAGCAGCCCGCGTCGAAGCGGGCCCCGGCGACGCGCGGTAAAGGAGAAGTTCGGCGTGCCTCCGGGCGCTACAATACAGCCTCCACGACGACTTTATCTGAGGCCACAGAGACAGGTAGTGCGGTTAGCAGGCATAATAGCACCCATCGTTCGGCCAGTCAAGAACTCGCCGATTTGAACTCGCGAGATGATAGAAGGCTCCTATACTGGACTACCGCTGCCCGATCACGCCCAAATAGTTGTCGAAGGTGAGCGCTATCCCGACGACTTTGCCCCTCGGATTGCAGGCCTTTCCCCCCGTGAACGATGCGCGAACGGGTGCAAATTGGCAGGAATGCGCTCTACAGCAGCCTCACTTGCTCGATTTTCTTATTGACCCGCTCTCGCCCAGGTGCTATTATCTCTATGAACAACCACCAGCGATCATCATACCCCTTGTCACTGTCCCCAGGCTCGGTGGCGCTTACGACCGGGCGACGGATGGGGAAATCTCGCGATCCGCGGAACGTCCTTATCTATTTCTGTAGGAGGGAATCACATGGGAAGCGAATCACGAATGGAACTTGACGAACCCTGGAGCAGGCTCAGCCGAAGGTCTTTCTTGAAAGGGGCACTGGGGGCAGCGGCCCTTGGTGCGCTGGGGGTCTCTCCCCTGGGATGCTCGAGCGGTGGCACCGTCCAGGAATCGGGACCGAAGACACTGAGGGTCATGATGAACGGTGGCGCGTACGAGGGCGTTTCCCGAAAGCTCGTGGTGGGGCCGTTCGAAAAGAAGTACGGCGTGACCGTGGAGATTACCCCTGGCAACTCTTCAGAGATGGTGACCCGCCTCAAGGCCGAAAAAGCCAGTCCGACGATTGACTTGGTCGTGATCGACGACGCACCTTCCGCGGTGCTCGTCGGCGAAGGGTTGGTGGAGAAGATCAATGTTAACAACGTCCCCAATATGAAGGATCTGGCCCCGGAAGCTCTCGATCCCAATGGTTATGGACCTTTCGTACACAGTCACGGCAGCACCATCGTCTACAACAAGGATCTGGTCAAGATCAAGCCGCCCGAATCGTGGGCGGACCTGTGGAAGCCCGAGTACAAGAACATGATCGTCCCACCGGCCATCAACATAGCCCAGGGCGTTATGTTCCTTGTTCTGGCCGCCCAGATGAACGGTGGTGGATATGACAACATCGAGCCCGGCTTCGAAGCCGTGCAGAAGCTAAGGCCAAACGTCCGAAAGTACTGGAAAGAGATAGGCGAGGTGCGGCCCCTCTTTGACGAGAACGTGTTCGTCGTCGCCGGCATCAGCATCTGGAACGATGAAGTTCAAAAAGGCCGGCCCCTGGGAATGGTCGTGCCCAAAGAAGGCGCCCTGGCGGCCCCAGCCAGAATCGAGATTGTCAAGGGAACCAAGGCCAAAGACCTGGGAGAGAAGTTCCTGAACGATTACCTCAGCCCCGAAAACCAGGCCGGGTTCGCCAAAGAGTATGCCCTCTCGGTATTCAATAAGAAGGCCGTAGTCCCGGATGATGTCAAAGCCAAGACCGCGCAGAAACTCATAGTCTTCGACGCCATCAAGATCGCCGAGCGGCAAGGGGCCTGGGTTGAGCGTTGGATGAGGGACATTCGAGGCTAAAGCAGTGCTGTGGAATCGGCCTTTCCTCCTGCTGTGGAGCGCTCAGGCCATTTCTCAGACCGCCCAAAACATCATCACCTTCGCCCTCATCATCGAGGTCGAACAGCTCAGTCATTCCAGCACGCAGGTTAGTCTGGTGGTGCTGTCGTTTACCGTGCCCGCGGTAGTGGTTGGCCCTATCGCGGGCGTCTTCGTCGATCGCACCGACAAACGGTCCGTGCTGGCAGTGACCAATCTCCTCCGTACCCTCGCCGTGCCCGCCTATATTATAGTCAACCCCGGCTGGCCGTTGCCCACCGCTTTGCTGACCATTTTCTTGCTGTCCGCATTCTTTTCGACCATCAGCCAGTTCTTCGCCCCCGCCGAGGCAGCCACCATTCCTCTGCTGGTCGGCAGGGAACAGCTGGCCCGGGCAAACTCCCTGTTCAGCCTGACCTACACCACTTCTCAGGTAGCTGGCTTCGCTCTGTTCGGGCCTCTGCTGATCAAGCTAACGACGGCGAACAACCTTTTTGTAGTCGTGTCACTGCTCTACCTGGTCTGCACCCTACTGGTGGCGCTGCTGCCACCACTACCCCATGCTTTGCGAGCCCGGCCAACAGGTGGACTTATGCTGGCGCTGCGACTGACCGCCAGGGACATATACGAGCAATGGCGCTTCATCACCAGTGAGCCAACCGTCTCCACGGCGATGACCGACATCGCCATAACCACTTCGATCTTCCTAATGTTGGGAACCCTCGGCGTAGGACTGCTCACACGGGTAATCGGACTGCCTGCCAACGATCTGGCCTTCATCCTGGCCGCCGGGGGCATCGGACTCGGGCTGGGGCTGCTGCTGGTACCACGAGTGATCAAGCACATATACGGCCGCAGGCTCATCGAGATAGGCCTGATCGCCGAAGGCGGCACCATTCTGGGGATGTCTCTGGTCAGCATGGCGTCGAGCTTGCTGTTGGGATGGCTCGACGCTCCGTTGCGAGCCGCCTTGACGGTAGCAGTCGTCGCCTTGCTGGCGACCGGACTAGGTATCGGCAGCGCTTTCGTCACCATCCCGGCCCAGACCTTGCTGCAAGAATCTACCCCTCCCTCGCTCCGCGGGCGAGTGTTTGCCACCCTTTTTGCTTTCTCCGGCGCGCTTTCGATTCTTCCCGTTTTTTTTGCCGGGGCGCTGGCCGATCAAATCGGCCTGCAGCAGGTGATGATGCTGATAGGCACCGGCACCCTGGCCCTCGCCGCGGTCGGCCACTACCGTCGCGTTCTCTGAGCATCACGTTCTGCAACCTAAGTCACATATATGATCCCGAGGTCATCGAGTACGCCAAATCCAAGGGCGCCAGCGGCATAAACCTGGCCGGCATCTGCTGCACCGCCAACGAAGTGCTAATGCGCCAGGGGGTAGCATCGGCCGGTAACTTCCTGAAGCAGGAGCTCGTGATCCTCACCGGAGCGGTCGACGCCACGGCCGTGGACGTGCAATGTGTTATGCAGGCGCTTCAAGGACTGACCGGAAAGTTCCACACCAAGCTGATCACCACATCCAAGAAGGCCAGGATCACCGGCGCCACGCACATACAATTCGACGAACACCAGGCGCTATCGATTGCCAAGCTGATCGTAAAGACGGCCATCGACAACTTCCCCCATCGCGGGAAGCACGAGATCCCAAAGGGGATAGACGATCTCATCGCCGGGTTCTCGCACGAATACATCAGCTACATGCTCGGCGGCATCTACAGGGCGTCTTTCAGGGCCTTGAACGACGCGATCATCGAGGGGCGTATCAAAGGAGTGGCGGGCATCGTGGGCTGCAACAACCCCCGTACCGTGCAGGATCAAGAGCACAACTTCCTGGTCCGGGAGTTCATCAAGAACGATGTGCTGGTGGTGCAAACCGGCTGTGGCGCCATCGCTTCGGCCAAGGCCGGATACCTCACGCCCGAGGCGCTGGAGCACGCCGGCCCCGGCTTGCGGGAGGTCTGTGAAGCGGTGGGAATGCCTCCGGTCATCCACCTGGGCTCCTGCGTGGACAACTCGCGGATTCTGACCATTGCCACCCAGATGGTGAATGAAGGAGGTCTCGGCGACGACATCTCAGACCTGCCGGCGGTGGGCATCGCTCCGGAATGGATGCACGAAAAAGCCCTGTCCATCGGCGCTTGCTTTGTGGCCTCGGGCGTTTACGTGCTGTTCGGGGGTGGCGTGTCGCCGGTTGGGGACAGCCCCGAAGTGACCGACATAATCACCCGTGGCTGGGAGGAAAGCTGGAGTTCAAGCCAGACTTCAACGAGATACTGCGCAAATCCCTCCAACACATCGAGAACAAGCGGCGCGCGCTCAAGCTCGGCTCCTGGGCGCCTGGGGCTTACGCCCGAACCTACGTCACACCGCAGGAGTTGGCCCGCCGAGGGGAAGCGGCGCTGCAGAACTAGCAGGCGGCGGTATCTGCCCTAGCACCATGTCGAGCTAGGCGTAGGGGCGTTCAATTGAACGCCCCTACGCCTCTTTCTGCCCCAGCGCCGCTCGCCGGTAGGCTACCGACATTGCCAGAGGGAGCCGAAGCCAGATGGCGCCCTCAACCGGGCATTCTTTGACGCACAGGCTGCAATGCCAGCACACCTCGGGATAGCTTACGACCGGCTTCTCCCCGACCACTTTGCCGAAGCCCTTGGTCCCGAAGAAGACGTCCTCCGAGCACACGTTCACGCACTTACCACAACCGATGCACTTTTCAGAATCTATTTCAGGCGGCATTACTCCCTTTCCCTCCACTCGGCAACGGGCCTTCCGTCCACGTTCTTCACTATCAGCACCTTGTCGTTCAATAGCGGATCGGTCAAGCGGTAATCGGTTCGATGGTGAGAACCGCGCGTCTCCTTCCGCTCGAGCGCCGCAACAAATGCCAGCTCGGCCAGGTCATACAGGTTCAAGACTTCCAGACAGCGCGTCAGCTCCCAGCGGTTGATTGCCCTCAATTCATCACGCGCTCGGGTGCGCAGCCTTCGCACGTGGCTCAAGCCCGCTTCCAGCATCGGTCCCGACCGCACCGGCCCGGCATAGTCCAGCATCACCTGCTGCAGGGCAAGATTAGCGTCTTTCCAGTCGGGGCCTTTCTTTCTACCCTGAAGCGCGTCGACAAGGGCCTTCCTTTCTTCGATCTTCGTCGGTTCCTGATCAAGCTCGGCAGGGGATACCTTTCCGGCGTAAGCGGTCGCATTCTCGGCGGCAATCCAGCCGAAGACGGCCGCTCCGGAGATTCCAAAAGTCGATTCCTCGCCCGCGCAGTACAGGCCGGGTATCGAGGTCTCTGCCTTTTCATTGCTCCACATGTAGCCGATGTTCGCCAGGTTGTAAGACATGAACTCCAGGGGATGCTTCCGGGGATCGATGCCTTCCTGCGCGAAATGAGTCAGCAAAGCATCGTTTCCCTCCTGCATCAGCCAGTGGCGCATGTACTCGAAATCCTCGTCGGAAATGCCGGTGCAGTCCAGGTAAACCGGCCCCGCGCCGGACTCGAAAACGCGTGCGAAAACCCCCTTATCGACCTCGGGGGTGATGTCGCCGTACCTCTTATCGGGCCTGGTGACGTAGGGGCCCAAGGGCTTGCCCTGTGGGTCTCGGTACACGCCGATCCAGGTCCCCTGTCCGGACCGGGCGAAGTACCTGATGCCGACGTGACGGCCGATCATCTCCATGCCCATTAATTCAGCACCGAGCCGGTAGGCCATGGCTCGACCATCTCCCGATAGGGTGAACGGCCGGGTGTCATTGCCCATGATGGACGGCGTTACGCCCGGGTACATCCTCCTGGTAATCCCCGTGCCCAGGATCACGCTCTTGGTCCGGAACTCGACGAGCCTGTCCTCACGCGTATCGATCCCCAACCCCCGGTAACACCCTCGGGTCCCCCCCAACAGATCGAAGATCATTACCCGATTGATCGTCTCGGCTCCTCGCTTGCGGGCCTCATTGGCGAGCACCGGCTTCTGGTTGTGACCGGAGTACTTCAAGTGAGTGAGCACGCGGCCGGGGAAGGAGTGTCCCGCCAGCTCCCACTCACCCTTGTACTTCATCTCGATGCCCCACTCGTCCCACAGCTTCACAATCTCGTAAGACCGCTCCATCCAGGTCTCTATCATTCGAGTGGGGAGCGATGAGCACATAGTGCCTAGCTGGGTGAGCATGCACTCTTTGATGAACGCACGCATATCGGTGCCGTGAACCTCGGGAACGTAGGCCCAGAAGTGGTCGTTGCCGATGCGCGCGCTGCCACCGTAACGGGCGTGTCCTTTCTCGGCCACGACGACCCTGGCCCCCAGCTCTCCGGCCCGTATAGCAGCCATTAGTCCGGCTATGCCACCACCCACGCATAAGACGTCGGCTTCTACCCTTTCAACTTCCATAGTGACTCCCCATTAAGGATTCAATGTACGGCCGATGCACCTTATCGAAGAAGGATCGCTATTCGATCCACAATCCGGCGGCACGCAAGATATTAGCGTCCGGCGGGCTGATGAGACCGAGGATAACCATAGGTTCGCCACCGGTGTTCTCGATGGCGAACCTGCCCTGGACCGGGACGAAGGCGAGATCCCCCACGTAGAAATGGTTTTCGTCTTCGCCGATGAGTATCCTGCCTCTCCCTTGCACCACACAAAGGCCGCATTCGGAAATGGGCAGAACGGCCTCGCTGGTTCTCTCGCCAGGCTCCAACCTCCAGGATATAGCCATGGAGCTAACCGAGCCAATCAGGGGATGCACGGGAACCCTGAGTTCGCCACCGTAGGCAGTAGTGGCGACCGAGGCGCCCACCTCGATCACTTGCGCGTCGGACCTGGAGCCATCGAATCTCAGTCGCAGTTCCTCGGCCGATGCCGGCCGTCCACCGTGAAATGCCTCGCTCGGTTGCTGCATCTGCCATCCTCCACAGACTAGGGCCAGATCCCCACAACTCGCTGGTAATCCATATCCAACGGGGTCTGACCTCCGATGGTTATCAAGGGCATTTGGCCGGTGTTTTCGACGCAATGAGGGACACGGGGTGAGATGTGCACCACGTCACCGGCCTTGATCGGGAACCAACGATCTCCGAGCAAAAACCGGCCCTCGCCCTGGACCACGAAGATTGTATCTTCGGAAAGCTTATGCTGGTGCGGACCTTCCTGAACTCCGAAGGTTTGGCCGGGCGCCAGCACTATCGCTCCCATAGCCAGAAGCCGCGATCCGACCTTGGGATGCAATACCTGGCGCCGGTGACCACCCCACTTGTAGAAATGCACCGCATCGCTGATGTGCAGAACCACTCCCTTCTTCCGGGCCTGATCCCCGATCTTCTCCAGTTCGTCCAGCGGAAGAGCTGTATCCGCAGAGATGGATTCCTCAAGTGTTGCCATAGGTTTGCTCCCTATCCTGTTCTGCTAGAAGGCGTCACCCTGGCCCCTGGCCCCTGACCCATTACTGGTACTTGCCCAGCTTCTCGATGGCGTACTCCACGTACTGTTGATCGATGACCTTGGACAAATCGATTGGCGTCGGCACCATGCCCAGCTTGACGTAGGCAGCTTGATCGGTGGCGATTCCCTTCGCATCCACGTACCCGTCCGGATTTACGTACGGAGGAATCATCCGCTCGTACACCGTCGGATCCTTGATGGGAACGTGCTTGGCCATCGTGGCTATGACTTCTTTCCTCCCTTGGTTCTTCTTGTACGCGTCCACCAGGTCTCGGCACGCCTTGATGTACCCAACCATCCACTTCTTGGCCAGGTCAGGATGGCGCTGGACGAACTGGGGAGAGTACATCACCACCGAAGTCTCGTGGTTCCCGAAGAACTGATCGGAGCTCTTCCAATACACCACCGTGCCTTGCTCCACGCCAAAGGTCACAAATGGCTCGATGAGGATAGAGGCATCGAGCGACTTGCCGGCCAACGCAGTTAGAAGGTCCGGCCAGCCCATCTCGATCAGCTCGACGTCTTTCTCGGTCAGCTTGCCCAGATCGAGCGCCTTGCGCGCGTGCAAGTCCGCCGAAACGCCCTTGGCCGGGATGCCCATGCGGAAGCCCTTCAGGTCCGGGAAGTCCTTAAACCGCCCGCTTTGTATGTGGTCTTTCCGTATGGCTAGTCCCACCACGCCGAAGCCGGGGACGACCGTGGACTTGTCAGCCACGACCTTTAGAGGAATACCCCGCTGGATGGCATTGAAAAGGGCTGCTCCAATGCCTCCGGTGCCGATGTCCAGATCTCCGGTTGCCAAAGCGGAGATCATTCTGCCGCCAGAATCGAACTTGATCAGGTCAACCTGCGTGCCCTGCTCATTGAAATAACCCTTGTCCGCGCCAATGTAGATCTGTGCGTCGACGAGCGAGCCCGTGATGCCAACCTTCACCACGGTCGGCGCTGCTGAGGACTCCGCGGCCGATTTGGGTGCCGGGACGACTCCAGATTTCGGCGCACCGGACTCTGGAGTCGGTTTTGGGGACACTGTGGGTGCCGACGCGGCCTTGGATGAGGATTCAGTAGCTGGCGCCGGCGTCGGAGGTGCGGGCGTTGCCGTTTGGCCTCCGCAGCTGACAAGAACGCCTACCACAAGGATTACCACGAGTGAGATGCCCACGATGGATTGAACTGAGGATTTGCTAAGCATTTGCCGTTGCTCCCGACTGCCGGCCAGTAGTGCCGCCAGCCCGGAAACGCCTCCCTTCCCTAAAATCTGGATCAAGCGCACTGACTGCCAATCTACTTGGTGAAAGGCAATACCAACCCAGCACGCAATAAGAGACTTCGGGGGTCATCTCCGCCCCCTGGACGGACGGCGCCTTGGCCAGGAGTACAAGCAGCGTACCGTGTAACACGCGAGCTCAGTGATTCGATGCCGGATTATGGGGGATCACGCAAAGATGCAAGTTGGATGCACCCAAGCCTGCTCTTCAGCCTTCCGCATTCGTCCACGGACATCCGGCGTTCTCCGAGAAATGCAGTTAGAAGGCGTCCGAAAGATAGCAGCTTTTGAATCAGGTGTCAACTAGCAATCGTAGGAGCCTCTTGCATAATGTGGATTGCGGCGGCTCGCCGCAGGTTTCAAAGCGGCGCGTGATGCGGCGCGCAGTCCAAATTCGGGAGGTGTCTCGCTTGATTGTGATTTGACGAGCCCGAAGATGCTCAGATTGGAGTAGGAGGGGGTGTATTCAGGCCGTTCCCTCCTCGGGTCAGTGGGTACTCTTCAGTTTTCCTCGTCGCCGGGCATAGTTGTCGCCTTCGCGCCGGTGTTCGGGGCGCACTATCCCCCGGGAGATGCAGGTTGCAGCCCCGTGGAGGAAGCTAAGCGGCGCAGGTGATAATGCGCCGACAGTCTTCCAGTCGATTCCGTTCTGCCATTGCGACCGCGATGGCTAGCATCACAAGTAAGTTGAGACCTACCCGGACCTTTACCTTCTTCTTTCCACGCACGCGCAACTCGTCAAGGATTACGTTTTCCTGTAAGAGTTCAGACTTTTGGCTCGGGAGTTGGAAGCGGCGTGGTTAGAACTTTGCGGCAGGCTTGGTAGAGATCGTGCCCTTGCAGGAGCCAGGTCCCGAACAGCGACG
>JAMDCE010000233.1 GCA_023489135.1 Chloroflexota bacterium | reverse complement strand
GATGACGCTTCGTGCCCTCAGGGAGCTTATTTTTCGCTCGATCGACTTGTTGCCTATCGATCGGGAGATGGTCCTGAGTTCCGCAAGGTTTCACCGTAAGATCTATGAAGCGGTGGCCGGCAGGGACCCAGACGGCGCCGAGGTGGCCATGCGTCGCCACCTGGACAGTTTCGAGAAAAGGCTGGAAAAAAAGCTTCAAATCTCCTTAGCAAAATAGTGCTCGCTGCTCCCCTCGCTCCTGGTAGTGGTCGAAACCAGACGAGCGTCGGGGCGGGCAAGTTTTGAAGCTGGTGCCGTGTCCGGCCGGGGGGTTGGGGGTGTCCCCCAAGAATTCCCTTGCCCGGGGCGGGGTGGTGCGGCACCGGTGCCTAGGCAAAGTGGAAATGAGATGCCCTGATCATGCACTGGCTACAGATGTGGAGGATTAAAAAGAAATGCCACCGGTCGTAAACGACGAAAGCTGCATCTCGTGCGGCGTCTGTTTTGATTTGTGCTCTGAGGACGTGTTTGGGGAGACCGAGGAATACCCCGTTCGACCCAAATACCCAGATGAATGTTGGCACTGCGGCGCCTGCGTGATCGAGTGCCCCGTGGAAGCCATCAAGCTGTACATTCCGCTGCCGATGCGGTTGTGACGAGAGGAGGGTCCAGATGCCGCCGATCATACAGGATGCTTGTACCGGCTGCGGGACGTGCTATGACATCTGTCCCGGCGATGTGCTGCGCATGGATGGAGATGAAGGCGTGGCTAAGGTTGAATACCCCGACGAGTGCTGGCACTGCGGGGCATGCCGGCTCGAGTGCCCCAGCGATGCCATAAGTTACTATTTCCCGCCCAAAATGGTGCGTATATAGTTTGACAATGTCACATTCCCTGAATCGACCGTGATCTAAGCCACCAGCTGTAGCGCGGGGGCTCGTCCCCAGCCGGGGCGGGGTCGGGGGACTACAGGTGAGGGCTATCGGATAGGCTCATAGGGCCGGTTGGCTTCTGAGTGCGCCTGAAGGCATGAATGGTTACCGGAGGAGGAGACTTATGGGAGAATTGTCCACCAGAACGCTGGACGCCGACGTTCTTGTCATCGGCGGTGGTCTTGCCGGCTGCATGGCTGCTATCAGGGCCAGCGAGTTGGGCGTCTCTGTGGTGTTGGCCGAGAAGGGCAACACGAGGCGCAGCGGCTGCGCGGCAACGGGTGTCGACCACTGCTGGACCTACATACCCGAGATACACGGGCCTCAGCTGAGCCTCGAAGACCTCGTTCGCGATCATACCGAGTTCGCCGGGGGATTCCTCGATCAGGAGCTGGCGCTGCTCATCGCCAGCAACAGCTACCAGAGGGTTCAGGATTTGGAACGTTTCGGCGTGCCAATGCGCGACGAAAATGGCAGCTATCGCCTGGTCAAGAAGATTCATCGGGTGCCCACCTTCCTGCATTTTGCCGGCCGGGACCTCAAAGTCAAGCTGACTCAAGAGGCCGGCCGCAGACCTTTGACCATCGTGAACCGGATGATGGTCACGGAGCTGTTGACCGATGATGGGGCGGTATGTGGAGCCATTGGCATCAACACCCGCAGCGCAGAGGTCACCGTCTTCCGCGCCAGGGCAGTCGTCCTGGCCACCGGCAACGTTTACAGGCTGTACCGAAATCCCACCGGGATGTTTTTCAACACCGGCTATGCTGGCTCAGAAACAGGTGACGGGCACGCGATGGCCTATCGGGCTGGAGCGGAGCTGATCAATATGGAGTTCACCACCTACCACACCGGGCCAAAGAACTTCCAGCGCTGCGGCCGGGGGTCCTACACTCCGGGTGGCAGAGTGCTCGATGGCCGGGGACAGCCCCTCGGCGCGGTCGGTTCCACCGCACCAGCAGGCGCACGCTTCGCTATTGACCGCTCCGTCGAGAGCCCTCAGGGATTCCTCCGAATCCTGGAACAGGGACGAGGGCCGATCTACATGGACTGCACAGAAGCCTCCCAGAACGACCTGGATTACATCAAGTGGGCGCTCGAAAACGAGGGCAATCAGCCCTTGTTGACCCACCTGTCGGAAGAAGGGCTGGATCTCGGTCGGGACCGGATAGAGTTCGGCGTGTACGAGGCTAAAGTCGGGGGAGGGCATTCCGGAGTGGCCATCGATGCCCGATGTGAGTCGACGGGCGTCAAAGGTCTGTTTGCTGCGGGAGATTGCATCGGTGGCGTGATGCGTTCCGTGTCGCCGGGAGCGTTCACCCTGGGCCATCACGCTGGAGAAATGGCCGCACGGCAAGCTGCGGAAACGGGTGAGATTGGACTTTCGATCGAGGGCGAGGCAAAGATCGACGAGAAAAAGCGGCTCTATGAACGAATACTGTCCCGGCCGGCAGGACCGAGGTGGCCAGAGGCATTGCTCGCTCTCCAGAACACTATGCAGTACTACGCTGGCCAAATCCGATCCGAATCCATGCTCGACGCCGGCTACAAACATCTGGAAAAACTTCGGCGGCGAGTCCACAACGAGCTGAGAGCGGAAAACGCCCACGAGCTGATGCGCTGCCTCGAAGTAATGAATCTACTGGACAATGCCGAGATGGTGATTCTTGCCGCCAGGGAGAGGAAGGAAAGCAGGTTCGGCTTGAGCCACCATAGAGCGGACTATCCTCAGACGGACAATGACAATTGGTTCAAGTTCCTGGCTGTGAAGAGGCAGGGCGAAAAAACGTCGATTATTGGTAGACCGATTCGGCACCTGTTCTGAGCGTGGCCGGCATAGCGATCCTGGCCTGGTGGCCATCGAACAAGACGGCGACGTTGTGACAGTCGGTCCGATGTCGAGAGAACGGACGCTAGAAGGATGTGGTGGAGTTGTTAGTAGATTTCCACGCCCACTTTATGCCTGGGTCATACGCGGAGAAACTTGCGTGTCTTCTTGAGAAAACAGGGAACAGCGACGATTCCCCGCGATTGAAGCTCGTGCACCAGAGGGCCCTCGCTAATCTGAGAATGGGAGATGCCTTAACGAACGCGGAGCGAAGAATAGCTGATATGGACAGGCTAGGCATCGATACTCAAGTGCTATCTCTGGCTGCCGCGAACGTCTTTGCACTGGATACTGAAACAAATATCGAACTGGCAACAACGGCGAACGATGGCTTGGCTGAGGTTGTCGACAGGTACCCAGACAGGTTTCTTGCCCTGGCAACTCTGCCGCTGCTTGACGTCCAGGCGTCGGTCGATGAGCTGCAGCGAGCGGTAGAGCGCCTGGGTATGCGCGGTGCCATCATCGGGACCAACATCTCGGGGCTCCCTTTGAGTGACGAACGATTCACCCCCGTATTCGAGTTGCTGGATCGTCACCGCCTGCCGGTGCTCCTCCATCCGACCATACCTCCAGGCGTTGAACAAATGGGCGAGTACAACCTCGAATCGAGCGTTGGGTATCTCTTCGACACCACCCTTGCAGCCGCGAGGATGGCGTTCAGCGGGGTTCTCGAGAGATTCCCCAACATTCGTTTCATAGTGCCGCATTTCGGCGGAGTCATCCCTTTCATCCATGCGCGCGTGGATAATGCCTTCAGGTTGCGCGCCGAGTGTCGGGAGAACATCTCTATTCCCCCTAGCCACTATTTCAAGAAGTTGTACGTCGACTGTGTTTCCTCGAACTTCTTCGCCCTTAGATACACCATCGATTTTGTCGGGATTGACCGCATAGTCTTTGGTACGGATTTCCCGCACGTGATTGGGGGCGAGCCAGCGCAGCTACTAGCTATGCTGGAACAATTGAGTGAAGAAGCGAGACAATCGATTTACTCTGAGAATTCACTGGACATCCTGGGCCTACACTGATCGAAAGTGCGAACCTACACCGGTAAAACGTGACGGTGAAAACAGCAACGAGGCGGTTTCTTTCACCGGCATTCACATAAACTCTGGCGCTCTTAGACACCGCACGATTAAACGGGGGTGTTGTAACGAATCTGGGTTTGGTGAGAGAACTAATTCTTTAGTGGAGGTGTGGTTGTGTACCAGCGACTCTTGGCATGGGCTCCTACAGTATTCCTCATAGCTGTCGCAATGTTAGCATCCGCTTGCGCTTCTGCGCCGTCGTCACCCCTTCCCTCTCCCACGGTGGCCGCAAACTTGACACCACTGACCAAAGGCTCGCCTTCGCCTGCCAGGCAGGAGCCTGTGCCCACAGCATCACAAGCGGCTCCCACCAGGGCGGCGATCTCGACCCCGGCATCAGCCGCGGCGACTCCGGCGAAGCTGAGCTTCGGAATGATCCCAGCCGTTATGGCCTCTCCAAACTACGTGGCTTTTGAAAAGGGCTATCTGAAGGAGCAGGGGATCGATCTGTCCATCGAGACTTTTCCGGATACCGTGAAGATCATGACCCTCATCGCTACTGGCAAGTTGCACTTAGGCCAGGTGACTATGGGCGTAGCCGCTTTCAACGCCTTCGCTCGCAAAGCCGACATGACCATTGTGGCATCCGCCAATCAGGAGGCTAGCTCATACCTGGTGGTGCGAAAAGACCTCTACGATTCCGGTGCCGTGAGGAAAGTGGCCGACCTGAAAGGCCGGAAGGTCGCCCTCAACGGCAAGGGCACAGTGCTGGAATACAGCATGGCCGTGATGCTGGAAAAAGGCAACCTCAAAATGGCGGACGTGGACGTCCCGCTCGTACCCTGGCCCGAGATGCTGGTAGCTTTGCAGAACAAAGCCATCGACGCCGGCATTATCGGCGAGCCGATTGCCAGTCGGGCGGTTAACCTTGGGGCGGGTGTGGTGCTGAAGGAGGCTTCGGTGCCCCGTGGCCAATACGGTACCATCTACGCCAATTCGGTGTGGGCCAGGGAAAATCCACTGCTGGTTCGTAACTACCTTGTTGGCTATCTGAAAGCTGTGCGAGAGCTGAACGAGGGAAAGATACACAGCGATCCGGTCGCTCTGGACATAATTTCCAAGTACACCAAGACTCCGGTTGAGACGCTCAAGGCGATCCCCGGGCCCTACTGGGACCCGAACGGTCGTCTGGACAGGAAAAGCATTCAGGATGTTCAGCGGTTCTTCATAGAAACCAAAGCGGTGCAGTACACCGAGCCGATACCGGTGGGTTCGCTCGTCGACGAGAGCTACCTGGAGCAGGCCCTGGCAATTGTGGGAACGGTTCCCAAACAGTAGCAAATGAAATACGCGTATTTCACATCAAAGATTGGCCAGTATCAACCGTAGCCGTCAAAGGAAGAAGGAGGGAACTCAATGGTAACCGAGTCAAAGAACCAAGCAGATAGCTCCTGGAGCAGGCACAGCCGGCGGTCTTTCCTCAAAGGGGCCTTGGGAGCCGCCGCCCTTGGTGCCCTTGGGGCATCACCCCTGGCGTGCACGATAGGTGGCACTGCCCAGCCATCCGGGCCAAAAACCCTTAGGATCATGCTGAACGGCGGTCAATACGAGAACGTCGCCCGAAAGCTAGTGGTCGAGCCATTCGAGAAGAAGTACGGCGTGACGGTGGAAATCACCCCCGGCACTTCCGCCGAAATGGTGAGCAGACTCAAGGCGGAGAAAGCCAGCCCAACTCAGGACCTGATCATAGTCGACGATTTCCCGGCCGCGGTGCTTATCGGTGAAGGGCTGGTTGAGAAGGTCAATGCCGACAACGTGCCGAATATGAAGGACCTGGCACAGGAAGCACTCGATCCCAGCGGCTATGGACCAATCGTACACAGCCACGCCACCGTTATTGTTTACAACAAGAACCTGGTCAAAGTCAAGCCGCCGGAATCGTGGGCGGATCTGTGGAAGCCCGAGTATAAGAACGTGATCGTGCCGCCGGCCATCAACATAGCGCAGGGGGTTCTATTCCTGCTGCAGGCCGCAGTAATGAATGGTGGTGGATACGATAACATCGAGCCCGGCTTCGAGGCGGTCAAGAGGCTTTCGCCCAACGTCCGAAAATACTGGAAGGCCATAGGCGACGTTCGACCCCTTTTCGACGAGGATGTGTTCGTTCTCACCGGTATCAACATCTGGAACGACGAAGCAAATAAAGGCCGGCCCGTGGCGATGGTGGTTCCCAAAGAGGGTGGGCTGGCGGCCCCGGCGCGAGCGGAGATCGTCAAGGGGACGAAGGCCAGGGACCTGGCCGAGAAGTTCATCAACGAGTACCTCAGCCCGGAAGCCCAGGCCGGCTGGTCCAGAGAGTATGTCATCTCAGTATTCAACAAGAAGGCTGTTATCCCCGAGGAGGTCAAAGCCAAGCTCGCGCAGAAACTCCTGGTCTATGATTCCAACAAGATCGCCGAGCGGCAGGGCGCCTGGGTCGAGCGGTGGATGAGGGAAATACAAGGTTAGATCGAAGGCTGAAATTGCACGGCGTCGAGCATTGACAATCGTGGGGAGCGGTGTTAGCATCCCGACGTGCGGCATTGGTCTTACCAGGCGACGGTCAGATATAGCCCAACATGGAAGGTAGTTGAACCGATATGTATACCAAACTCGAATCCGACGTGGTCATAATTGGAGGAGGTCTGGCTGGCCTCAACGCCGCCATCGCCGCCGCCGAGCGAGGAGCCAGGGTAGTAATAATCGAAAAGGGCAAGATCGAGCGCAGCGGCTGCATCGCCGGGGGTGTCGATCACTTTATGGCCTACCTTGAGGAGGGCGAGCCCTGGGACACCAGGGACGCCTACCTTACCTTTGTTCAGGAGCAAGGTCGCGGCGCGGTGGACATCGAGATCCACGAGCGCGTTTACTGCGACGAGCTTCCGGAGGCCATCAAGCGCATGGAGCGCATCGGCAATCCGCTCACGCACAAGAACACCGGCAAGTTCTACCGCACCCGCTCCTTCGGCGCCCCTGGCCCTTACATGATCAACTTCGACGGCAAGTTCCTCAAGCCGCGCCTGGCCAAAGCCGTGCGCCAACTGGGGTGCACCGTGCTCGACCGGGTGGCGGCCACGAAGGTCTTCGTCAAAAACGGCCGGGTGGCGGGAGTAACCGGAATCAACGTGCGCGACGGCTCGTTCTACTACATCGCGGCCAGGGCCGTCATCGGCTCCACCGGCAACACCAACCGGCTCTACGAGACGCCCACGGGCATGCCCTTCAACAACTGGCTGTGCCCCTACAACAACGGAGCCGCGCAGGTCCTGGGTTTCGAGGCCGGGGCAATTCTCACCGGCATGGAATACGTGCGCATGACCATCGTGCCCAAGGGCTTCAGCGCGCCGGGCTTGAACGCCTTTACCGGTATGGGCGCCTCTTTCGTGAACTCCCTGGGCGAGCGCTATATGGAGAAGTACCATCCGCTCCAGGACCGCGCCCCACGCAACGTCCTGGTTCACGCCGCCCTCACCGAGATCAAGGAGGGCCGCGCTCCCCTCTTTATGGATTGCACCCAGCTCTCCGAGGAACAGCTGGAGCACCTGAAGAAGACCTTGAGCCTGGATAAAGATACCCTCCCCGACTATTTCCAGCAGAAGAACATAGATATCGCCAAGGAGCCCCTGGAGATAATGGTCTCCGAGGGCATGCAGACCGGTCCCCTCGAAGTCGTGGGCGCCGGCATCAAAATCGATATGAACTCCATGTCCTCCGTGCCCGGTCTCTTCGCTGCCGGCGACTGCGCCGATCAGACCAAGACCGTCCACCTTTGCATCTGCGGCGGCTACTCCGCCGGCAAGGGCGCGCAGGCCTATGCGGCGGGCAACGCCGCCGACCACTTAGGCGAGTCCGAGATTCTGGAGGAAAAAGAGCGCGTCCTCGCTCCGCTCTCCCGCGCCGGCGGCGTGCACTATCGCGAGATGGAGGATGTGTTAAGAAAGATAATGGCCGAGAACGTTGGCCCCGTGCGAACCGAAAAGGGCCTCACAACCGCCCAGCAGAAGCTAAGGGGACTCCGGCCATACGTCGAGCAGCTCAAGGCCAGGGACTACCACGAGCTGATGCGCTGCCTGGAAGCCAAGGACCTGCTGACGGTGGGAGAGATGGTCACCGCGGCGGCGCTATACCGCCAGGAGAGCCGCTTCATCCCTTACCATTACCGCCTGGACTACCCGGCGACCGACAACGAGAAATGGTGCGGCCAGGTCCTGCTGCAGCACAAGGACGGCGAATTCCACACTTCATTCCATCCGCTTTACGAGGGCACCCGGCCGTGATCGTCGATTTTCACAACCACATGATCCCCGAAAGCTTCCTCGACAAGCTGGCCAGGTATGGAGGGCCATACGGCATCGAGCTGGGAAAGGACAAGCTCGGCCGAAAACTGATCGTGGTCAACGGCATCGTCACCACCGTGGTGGTCGACAAGATGCATCGTCCTGAGACCCGCATCCCCGATATGGATGCCAACGGGGTGGACGTGCAGGCCATTTCCTTTTCCGCCTGGACGCGCATTCTCAATCATTTCCCGCCCGAGATGGCCGTCGAACTGGCGGCCGCGGCCAACGAGGAAATGGTCGCCATCGTCAAGACGAATCCCTCGCGCTTCGCGGGAATGGCCACCGTCTCGCTGCACGACGTCGAGTCCGCCATCGCCGAGGTCACCCGTGCGGTTCGGCAGCTCGGCCTGCGGGCGGTCATCGTGATGTCCAACTTCAAGGGCAAGAACCTGGACGACCAGGAGTTCTGGCCTTTCTACCAGCGCATCCAGGAGCTGGAAATCCCCATGTTCGTCCATCCCTCGAATCCCATCGGCTACTCCGCCGTGGCCCAATACCGCCTGGCAGCCATCATGGGTTTCGAGTTCGATCTGGCCATCGGTCTGGCTCGCCTGGTCTTTGGCGGCGTGCTGGAAGCCTACCCCCGCCTCAAGGTCGTCGTCGCCCACCTCGCCGGGGTCTTGCCCTTCCTGGTGGCCAGGATAGAGAACGGCTACAATCATTACAGCAAAGAAGACTTCGCCGGCCTGTCCCGGCCGCCGATGGAGTATTTGCGGAACGTCTACCTGGACACCGTTTCCTTCCACGTGCCGGCCCTGACCTGCACCTACGCCGACTGGGGCGCCGGCCGGATGGTGATGGGATCGGACTACCCCCACGTCATCGGCGACCTGGCACGCGGCGTGACGTCCATCGAGGCGATGTCCATTCCCCCGGCTGAGAAGAGAATGATCCTGGGCAACAACGCCGCCGCCTTGCTCAAGATTTCTTAGACGATGTCACATTCCCAGTCGGCCGTGACCTAACCCGGGAGTCTGTAGCGCGGGGGCTTGTCCCCCGCCTGGGTGGGGCCTGGGGAATTCGGCCTAATGTGACACAGTCGAATTACTAAGAGGTGGACAAATGCTAACTTATCGCAAAGAAATCGAGAAGCTACCTCCGTATCAGGTAGGGGGAGCCTTTGCCGCCGAGATGAAGAAGCTCGGCTTAACCAGGGTGGTGAAGCTCAACTCCAACGAAGGGCCCCTGCAGCCCTTCCCGGCGGCGATAGAGGCGATGCAAAAGGCGGTGACCGCTCTCAACCGCTATCCCGATCCCGCCTCCGCGGAGCTTCGCAGCCGTCTGGCCGAGAAGTTCAGCGTCCCCGCCGAGGGCATTGTGACCGGTCCTGGAGCGACCACTCTCATCAAGCTGCTGTGTTCGATTCTCATCTCCCCGGGCGATGAAATGATCATCGGCTGGCCCATGTTTCCGCCCTACGAGGCGTACACCGTCCTCATGGGGGGCACCGTTCGCAAGATGCCGCTTCCCGACTGGACCCACGACCTGCCGCAGATGCTGGACGCCGTTACCGAGAGAACCAGGATCCTGGTCATCTGCAATCCGAACAATCCCACCGGCACGGTCGTCTCCAGGAAGGCCCTCGACGACTACTTCGAGCGGGTGCCCGCTCACGTCATGACCATCGTCGACGAGGCCTACATCGACTTCGCCGACAAGTCGCAGACCGTGGTGGGCACCGAATACTACGACTGCGGCAAGCCGGTAATGATCCTACGTTCATTCTCCAAGGTATACGGTCTGGCCGGCATTCGCCTGGGCTACGCCATGACCTCGCCGGAAACGGCCAACTGGATGCGTCGCGCGCAGGAAGGGTTCCCCGTCAGCCACGTGGCCCAGGTAGCGGGCATCGCCAGCCTGGCCTGCGATGACCTGCTGCGAGAGCGGATGCAGGCCAACGCCGAGGGAGTATCGTACCTGGAGAGCGGTTTCGACCGGCTGGGTCTCCAGCATACCCGGTCCCACGCCAACTTCGTCTTCGTCGACGTCGAGCGCGACTCCATGGAGATGTTCCGCAAGCTCATGTCCCACGGCGTCCTGGTGCGCCCCGGCAAAACCTACGACTGCCCGACCCACCTGCGCATCACCGTCGGCAGCCCCGAGGAGAACGAGATCTTCCTGGATGCACTGGGGAAATCACTCTAGCGATCCCTTCCAGTTGCCGATAGACCTCACCGCGGAGACGCAGAGGGCGCAGAGATGATAATGACAGCTCGGCGCCCTCCGCATCCCTGCGGCGATCTTTCCCCAAGGAGCAGGAAACTACTGCTTTGTTTCACGAGGCCTGATGATCTGTCATCCTGAGCGCAGCGAAGGATCTCCTGTAAACCGGCTCAATTGCCAACACCGTCTGTGCAAACCAAGGCTGTCGGCGTTACTTGCAACCTACACAAGATTCTTCGCCTCCGCTACGCTAGGGCTCAGAACGACACGTCACTGGGCTTGACATAAAGCACTACCTTGAAAATGTCACATTCCCCAAGTCGACCGTGACCTAACCCGGGAGTCTGTAGCGCGGGGGCTGATGCGAGATGCTGGATCGATAGAGCTGATCGAGGAAGCTCCAGGCCAGGTCAGTTTGGAAACTCATTTCCCGCCTCTATCTTAACCCTCTTCTGGGCTCTCATCTCGCTTGTTTTATAGTATTGTCCCTTGACGGCACGCTCGGCGTCTTCGGCAAACTCTTGAGGCCAGTAACCCAGCTCATAGCCATACCAGGGCTCTCTCAAATTCAATTGCGGCAGACCTTCCTGCTCCCAGAGGCGCAGACCTTTCTCCATGAATTCCTTCCTGGGGATACTCACGGGAGGATATGGCCACTTGTGGGTAGCATTGATGAGCAGCCGAGACGCCTCCGGTAGCTCCACATCGGGGGCGAATTGATTGTGCTTCACCTTTTTCATTTCAGGTTCGGGCAAAAAGGAGGGACATTTCAGGTCCTGGGTACGATACTTCACGATGCGCGTGTCCCGATGCGGCTGCACCCTGGTGCTCAGCGCCCACCACACCATATCCTTGTCACGGATGTCGACATCCTCGTCTACCGCGATAACAAAAACGGTGCCAATCTGCTTGCCTGGGTAATTAGCGTAATCATCCTCATCGGACAATGGCTCGGAAAAAGCTTCTAACGTCCGCCATACGTCCTTCTGGTCCGTGTTCTTCCTTATTTTAATTGCAACCGCTGAGAGCGAGCCGGGAGCCGTTGACGAAAGGGAACTGGCTTCCAGCACCCAGGGCATCTTGAGGTCGTCCCTGAGGCGATTGAGGAGGATGCCCTTTGATGGGCCCCCTCTTGCGGTAGCATACCAACAAGCATCCCTGCGGCGAGTAATACACCTCACCTTAAAATAGGGCTGCATGTCCCCCATACTGACATACTCGCCGGCCCCGCCTTCGCCGTGGGGGCCTTCCAGCTCCAGCTCGTCGATAGTTAGCTCCCCCTCGAAAACGACGTCGGCATTGGCCGGGACCTCCAGATCTACCGTCTTACACTTGACCAGCTCCATCGGCTCGCCCACCATAGCTCCGGCAACACCTAGTTCGTCCACGCCATTGGGCAGACTGGAGACGGCAGAATAGACCAGGTTCGGGGGACCGCCGATGACAATAGCTGCTTGGAGCGGGATGCCCTTTGCCCGACACTTTTGCCAATGAACCTGAATACCTCTGTGGGGGCCGGCCATGTGGATACCCAGCCGGTCTTGAGCGTAAACGTGGCTGCGGTAGACACCCACGTTGCGGACACCGGTGTCGGGGTCTTTTGTTACCCAGCAGGAGGCGGCCATTATTGGACCTCCGTCCCAGCCGGGGTGGGTAATAGGCACCGGAAATTCGTCCAATCCACCTTTTTCCAGTAGCCCCTCTCCCATATGGACCACTTCCTGCACCGGTCCCCGTTCCACTAAAACGGGTTCAATAGGGTCTCTGTGCCCGCGAACTACTCTCTCACTGAGCTCCTCGGGCGAGCAATTGAGACCGATATGACCAAAGCCGGTGCGCAAGGCGGCGTAGACAATGGGAATGTCGTACTTGTTGCCTCGGGAATCGAATACATTGGTGAAAAAGAACACCTTATGCTGTGATGCGGGAAGGCCCCTCTCTTGAAGATATAGCAGAGGGGCTAGGTCGGTGTCTTTGTTCATCGGGCTGTTGATCGTGACTAGTTTACCGGCTTTGTCCAATGCCTCTAGATACTCGCGCACGCTCTTATAATACGCCATCTGTCAGATTCCTCTCCTCCACCATGCTGTAAGCCAGGGACGTACGTCTTCGATTGGATTCACGGAGAAAAAAGCAAATACAATGCTTTGGGGTGCCAGCTACGAAGAAGGACATAGCGCCCCCGACGGCTTGCGGCCTCACGTCTGCTCTCCGTCGAGGGTCTATCTTCCTCGAGGATGTACCCCTCTTCGGGAGATTGGACCAACCGTTCATGGCCGGGGGCTTCTTCCACCTCACCCGCCTAGCGCGAACGCCAGGTCGCGATCATTGTAAAGTTGGCATGTGTCCTTGTCAAGGTCACGGGTCGAGCGAATGCATGAGTGAGATTGAGACCCTTCGCTACGCTCTCCGAAGGAGTCCTCCGAGCGCCGGAGTCCCGTGAAGCGGGACGGCCCGCTCCCGGACCTCGCGTGCACCTCTGGTGTGCGACTGAGAGTCCTGCGCACAGGGTGAAAGTCATCATGCCGACGTTGGGAGATTACTGGATTGGGGGTGCACCCCACTTTTGTGGTGGATATTGGCAGCGTTTGGTGCTCAGGGCTTACGCATTCTGCCAGCCCCGTGTCATCTGTGGAGTGCGCAGGCTTGCTTGCGCTTTCGGGGCCGTTGACGTTACC
>JAMDCE010000109.1:8425-13192 GCA_023489135.1 Chloroflexota bacterium | reverse complement strand
CTCCCGTGGCGAGGGCGCGGGGGGAGGCACCCCTGCCTGCTTCGCGGAATTCGAGTGGGATACGAACGACGTGGAAATGATCCTGGCGGATATCGATAAGTCAATGTGAGAATGGGGAGGACTGATTCGCAATGACCTTAGCGAATGTCGAGGATTTCTATCCTCTGTCGCCTATGCAGCAGGGAATGGTCTTCCATAGCCTTTACGCCCCTGAGTCGGGGGTTTACCTGGAGCAGATGGTCTGCACCTTGCGCGGCCCTCTGGATCTCTCCTGCTTCGAGCAGGCCTGGCGACTCATGGTCGACCGGCACGCGGTGCTGAGAACGTCCTTCGTGGTGGGCGGATTCAAAGAACCGGTCCAGGTGGTGCACCGGCAGGTGCCGGTGCCGCTGAAGCAAATGGATTGGCGAGGGCTGCCTGCCGACGAGCAAGAAGCGCGTTTGCAGGCCTTCCTGCTGGCGGAACGACGGCAAGGCTTGAGACTATCCGAGCCCCCTCTCTTCCGCATGACCCTTATGCGAACGTCCGAGGATACCTACCAGTTCGTGTTCAGCCATCACCACGCGCTGATGGACGGCTGGTCCCTGCCCATCCTGTTCGGGGAGTTCTACGCATCCTACCAGGCGCTTCGCCGGGGGCAAAGACCACCTCTGGACCCGGTGCATCCCTATCGCGACTACGTGGCCTGGCTCAAGCGACAGGACGTGGCCAAAGCCGAGGCCTTCTGGAGAGGAACGCTCAGAGGCTTCACCGCTCCGACTCCTCTGGTGGTGGATCGCGTTCGAGGGGCAAACTCCGACGGGGAAGGCAGCACCGAGGAACAGGAGGTCTTGCTTTCGGAGAAGACGAGCGCCGATCTTCGGTCGCTGGCGCGCCGGCACGAGCTGACCCTCAACACCCTGCTGCAGGGGGCCTGGGCCATCCTCCTGAGCCGCTACAGCGGCGAGCTGGACGTGGTGTTTGGAGCCACCGTCTCGGGCCGTCCGGCCGACCTGCCCGGCGTAGAGTCCTGCGTCGGTCTGTTCATCAACACCCTGCCCGTGCGCGTTCAGGTCGACCCACAGGATTCCCTGCTGCCCTGGCTGAGGGGGCTGCAGGTCCGGCAGGCGGAGCTGCGGCAGTACGAGTACAGCTCTCTGGTGCAGATTCAGGGGTGGAGCGAGGTGCCCCGGCACCTTCCTTTGTTTGAGAGCATTCTGGTCTTCGAGAACTACCCGACCGAGGCTTCCATACGAATACAGGGCGAGGACCTGGAAATAGTCAACTCCTGGTCCACGGAGCAGACGAACTTCCCCCTCGCTTTCGTATCGGGAATCTCCGAACCGATCTTATTGAACATCAGTTACGATGGCAGACGCATCGACGCCAGCGCGATCAAGCGCACGTTGGGCCACCTGCAGACTATAGTCGAGAGCATGGTGGCCGATCCGCATCGGCGGATCTCGGCCATACCAATCTTGACTGAAACCGAACGACGGCAAGTGTTGGTCGAGTTTAACGATACCGCCGGTGGCCTGGACGGCGCACCCGTATACCGACTCTTTGATATGCAGGTCGACAGGGCTCCCGAGGCCGTCGCCGTTGTGTTTGGAAACCAGCGGCTGACCTACCGGGACCTCAATCTGCGCTCGAATCGCCTGGCCCATCACCTCCAGAAGCTCGGCGTCGGCCCCCGCGACGTTCTGGTGGGAATCTGCGTGGAGCGTTCGCTGGACACGACTGTGGGAATACTGGCCATCCTTAAAGCCGGAGGGGCTTACCTTCCCCTCGACCTGGCTTACCCGACCGAGCGCTTGGCTTTTATGATGGAAGATGCCAACGTGCAGGTTCTGCTCACCCACAGCGAGATGGCGCCTTCTCTTCCCTCTTACGGGGGGCAACTGGTACGGCTCGACTCCGATTGGGAGAACATCTCCCGAGAGAGCGCAGACAACCCGATCAACCGAGGGTCAATGGAGGACCCGGCTTACGTCATCTACACCTCGGGCTCTACCGGCAGGCCCAAAGGGGTATCCGTCTCGCACCGGAGCCTCGCGAATACGTTCCGCGCCTGGAATCAGGCCTACCAACTCGGTCCCACAGATGCCCACCTGCAGATGGCCAGCTTCTCCTTTGACGTATTTATTGGCGATTTCGTGCGTGCGCTCTGCTCCGGAGGCAAGCTGGTCCTGTGTCCCAGGGAGTCCCTGCTGGCCCCTGAACAGCTTTATCAGCTCATGCATCGCGAAAACGTCAACTGCGCCGATTTCGTGCCCGCGGTGCTGCGCCTCCTGGTGGATTACCTTAAACGCAGCAGTCAGAGGCTCGACTTTATGCGTATTCTGGTCTGCGGCTCCGATACCTGGTACGTGGCGGAGTATGAGCAGTTCCGAGCCCTCTGCGGACCTCACACCCGGCTGATCAACTCCTACGGTCTCACCGAGGCCACCATCGACTCCTCGTTTTTCGAGTCGGCCGATCTGGAGCTGCCGGGGGATCGCCCGGTGCCCATTGGGCGTCCGTTTGCCAATACCCGGTTGTACATCCTGGACGCGAGCTTACAGCCGGTGCCGGTGGGCGTGCCGGGAGAGCTGCACGTGGGGGGCGAGGGAGTGGCTCGTGGCTACCTCAACCGGCCGGAGCTGACCGCCCGGAGATTCATCCCCAACCCCTTCGGCGACGAACCATTAGGAACAAATGGCGATGCCGCGCCCTTGCTGTACCGCACGGGGGACCTCGCCCGCTACCTGCCGGACGGCAACATCGAGCTGCTGGGTCGGGGAGATTCTCAGGTGAAGATTCGAGGCTTTAGGATCGAGCTGGGAGAGGTGGAGGCGGTGTTGGGGCAACATCCGGGCGTGCGAGAGGCAGTGGTGCTGGCGCTCGGCGATAGTGCGGCGGGGAAGCGTCTGGCGGCGTACGTCGTCCCGGTAGGAGAGGGCGCTCCCAGCAACGCGGAGCTGCGCGGTTTTGCCCGCGAGAGGATGCCCGAGTACATGATCCCCAGCGTTTTTGTCACGCTCGACCGGTTGCCGCTGACGCCCAACGGCAAGGTCGACCGTGCCGCCCTGCCGGCGCCCGACTGGGACCTTCAGGGAGCCGACGGGTGCTATGTCGCCCCGCGCACGCCCCAAGAACAGATCGTGGCCGATATCTGGTCGCAGGTCCTGGGACAGGCGCGCGTCGGTATCTACGACGACTTCTTTGACCTGGGAGGGCATTCCCTGTTGGCGACCCAGATCATCTCTCGGCTGCGCGACGTCTTTCAGGTTGAAGTGCCTCTGCGCAGCCTCTTCGACTCGCCGACGGTGGCCGGACTGGCCGTGGCCCTCGCCGAGGCCATCAACTCTGGTTCGAGCTCAACCTTGCCTCCCCTCCAACCTGCTCCACGAGACGGGGATTTGCCCCTGTCCTTTGCTCAACAAAGACTGTGGTTCATCGACCAGATGGAGCCGGGCAGCCCCTTCTACAACATTCCTTCCGGCCTCCGCATCGAAGGACCACTCGACCGGGAGGCGCTGGCCAGGAGCCTCGACGAGGTCGTGCGCCGGCACGAGGCCTTGCGTACCACCTTCAGCGCAGTTGACGGACGTGCTTCGCAGGTCATCACCCCAGACTTGAAGCTGACCATACCCCTGACCGACCTGCGCGCTCTGCCGCCGGCGGAGCGGGAGACGCACGCGATGCGTATTGCCACCGAGGAGATCCAGCGACCTTTCGACCTCGGCCGCGGCCCGCTGCTGCGAGCGCGCCTGCTGCGGCTGGACGACGAGGAATACGTCGCTATCTTGACGGTGCATCACATCGTGTCCGATGGCTGGTCGATGGGCGTGCTGATACGCGAGCTGGCCGTCCTCTACGAGGCTTTCGTCCACCACCGACCGTCGCCCCTGCCCGAGCTTCCCATTCAGTACGCCGACTTCGCCTACTGGCAGAGGGAGTGGCTCCAGGGTGAGTCCTTCGAGAGCCAGCTCTCGTACTGGAAGCTTCAGCTGGCCGGCGCGCCTCACCTTCTGGATCTCCCTACCGACCGGCCCAGGCCCGCCGTTCAATCCTATGAGGGCGCTACCCAGCAATTCATCCTCCCTGAATCACTCTCGCGCTCGCTCAAGGCTTTGAGCCAGAAGGAAGGGGCGACCCTCTTCATGATCCTGCTGGCTGCTTTCCAGACCCTGCTGCACCGCTACAGTGGCCAGGACGACATCTGCGTGGGATCGCCCATCGCCGGTCGCAACCACGCCGGAGTCGAGGACCTCATCGGGTTCTTCATCAACACCCTGGTGTTAAGGACGGACCTCTCCGGGACCCCGACCTTCAAGCAGCTGCTGCGCCGGGTTCGCGAGGTGGCTCTGAACGCCTACGCCCACCAGGAGGTGCCCTTTGAAGCGATTGTGAGCGCCCTGCAGCCACAGCGCGATCTGAGTGTAAGCCCGCTCTTCCAGGTGATGTTCGTGCTGCAGAACGTACCGTCTCCGGATCTTCCAACCGAGGACGTGACCCTTAGCTCGCTGGATATGGCCAGCCCAACTTCATTATTCGATCTCACGCTTTTTATGATGGAAGCGCCTGAAGGATTGGTTGGAAACGTGGAGTATCGCACCGACCGGTTCGATGCCTCTACCATCGCGCGGCTGATCGGGCATTTCCAGACCCTCCTGGGGGGCATCGTCGCCAGCCCCGACCAGCTCATCTCGTCCCTGCCCCTCCTGACGGAGGCCGAGCGACGCCAGCTGGTCGAGTGGAACGACACCCGCGCCGACTACCCTCGCGACCTGTGCGCCCACCAGC
>JAMDCE010000109.1:0-8317 GCA_023489135.1 Chloroflexota bacterium | reverse complement strand
AGCTGAACGGGCGTGCCAACCAGCTGGCCCACTTCCTGCGAGAGCTCGGGGCCGGCCCCGAGGCCCTGGTGGCCATCTGCGTCCGGCGCTCCCTGGATATGGCGGTGGGACTGCTGGGCATCCTCAAGGCCGGGGCCGCCTACCTACCCCTGGACCCGACCTATCCCCGCGAGCGCCTGGCCTTTATGCTGGCCGATGCCAACCCGACGATGCTGCTGACTCAGACCGCCTTGAGCCAGCGGCTGCCGCGGCACCACGCCCGGGTGATCCAGCTGGATGCCGACTGGCAGGCCATCGCCCAACACAGCCAGGCCAACCCGCGTAGCGGGGTCAACTCCGACAACCTGGCCTACGTGCTGTACACCTCCGGCTCTACCGGCAAGCCCAAGGGCACGCTGGTGCCCCACCGCGGCCTCACGAACTACCTGAGCTGGTGTCAGAGGGCCTATCCGCTGACGGAAGGTGATGGCTCCCTGGTGCAATCTTCCATCTCCTTCGATCTTACCATCACCTCGTTCTTCGCGCCTTTGCTGGCCGGCCGGACGGTCCGCTTGCTGCCGGAAGAGGCGGACGTCGAGACCCTGGCCCGTGGTCTGGCGGAGCGCAGCAATCTGTCACTGGTGAAGATCACCCCAGCTCACCTGCAGCTGCTGGGCCAGCAGCTTTCCCGGGACGAGGCCGCCGATCGCACCCGAGCTTTCATCATCGGGGGGGAGAACCTCCTGCTCGAACACATCGACTTCTGGCAACGACACGCCCCCGATACGGCCCTGGTCAACGAATACGGGCCCACCGAGACCGTGGTGGGCTGTTGCGTCTACCGGATCCCTCGGGGCACGCATCAGGCGGGCATCATCCCTATCGGACGCGCCATTACCAACGTCCAGCTCTACCTGCTGGACCGGCACCTGCAGCCCGTGCCCATAGGGGTGCCGGGGGAGCTGTACATCGGGGGAGACGGGGTGGCCAGGGGCTATCTCAACCGGCCGGAGCTCACCGAAGAGAAGTTTATTCCCGATCCCTTCAGCCGAGACCCGGTAGGGGCACGGCACGCCGTGCCCCAACAGCGCGCCGTGCCCCTGCTGTACCGGACGGGAGACCTGGCGCGCTATCTGCCGGATGGGAATCTCGAATGTCTGGGGCGCACCGACCAGCAGGTCAAGATTCGGGGGTTCCGGGTCGAGCTGGGAGAGATAGAAGCGGCGCTGACGCAGCATCCCGGGGTAGAGGACGGGGTGGTGCTGGCCCGAGAAGATAACGTCGGCGACAAACGGCTGGTGGCCTACCTCGTGCCCCAAAACGGCGCTGCCGGGAAGGACTCCGCGGTGGAGAAGGCTGCCCCAAGTGTCGACGAGCTGCGCAGCTTCCTGCGGGACACCTTGCCCGACTACATGATCCCTTCGGTCTTCGTGGTGCTGGAGGCTTTGCCCCTGACTCCCAACGGCAAGATCGACCGGCAGGCCCTGCCTGCTCCCGACGGCGCCCGGCCGGAGCTGGACCACGCTTTCGTGGCGCCTCGGAACCCAGCGGAGCAGGCCCTGGCCGGCATCTGGGCCCGGCTGCTGGGCGTCGACCGGGTAGGGGTGCACGATAACTTCTTCGCCCTCGGCGGTGACTCCATCCTCTCCATCCAGGTGGTGGCCCGGGCCAAGCAGGCCGGCGTACACCTTATGCCCAGGCACATCTTCCAGCACCCGACCATCGCGGAGCTGGCGGAGGTATCCACTGCTACCAGACAGGTCGAGGCCGAGCAAGGCACGGTGACGGGTCCTGTGCCTCTCACGCCCATCCAGAGCCGGTTCTTTGAAAGCGTGCGGGTAGAGCCCCATCACTGGAACAGCTCGATTCTGGTGGCGATTCCCGAGCCTCTCGACATCGGCCTGCTGGAACAGGCTCTAGGCCATTTGCTGGAGCACCACGACGCTCTGCGGCTCCGCTGCTGGAATTCCCCTTCCGGGTGGGAGCAACGCATTGTCGATTTTGACGGTCGGGTGCCCTTGACTCGCCTGGACCTTTCGACTGTGGACCAGGCACAGCAAAGGGCCGCCGTAGAGGAGGCCGCCGCGGAGGCGCAGGCCAGCCTCAACTTAGCCGAAGGCCCTGTGCTCAGAATGGTTCTTATGGACCTGGGCCCGGACCAGCCTCAACGCTTGCTCGTCGTCTTCCACCATCTCGTCACGGACGGTGTCTCACTCCGGATATTCTCCGAGGACTTGCAAAGGTCGTATTCGCAGCTGAAGAGAGGGGAGCCGGTGCAGCTGCCGCTCAAGACCAGCTCCTATCCTGACTGGGCGCGGCGACTGGTCGAATACGCCCAGTCGCCAGAGCTGCGCCAGGAGGCAGGCTACTGGATGCAAATGGCCTCGCGTGATCTTGCCCGCCTGCCCGTGGATTACACGGACGGCATCAACACTTATGGCTCCGTGGCCAGGCTCAGGGTCTCTCTTACCCAGGCCCAAACCCTTGCGCTGCTTCGAGACATGCCCTCCGCCCACGGCGTGCAGATCAACGAAGTGTTGTTGACAGCGCTGGTGGAGACCATCGCTCGCTGGACGGGCCGAAGAGCTGTGCTGGTCGAGATGGAAGGCCACGGACGCGAGGATATCTTTGTGGACTTAGACTTATCACGAACCATTGGCTGGTTCACCAGCATCTACCCGGTCTTGCTTGAGGCCGAGCAGGATTGCCACCCCTTGCGGGCACTGCACCGGGTCGCCGAACAGTTGCGGGCCATCCCCGGCCGAGGCATCGGCTACGGGCTCCTAAGCGAGCTATGTGAAGATGCCACCATAAGAGAGCAACTCAAGGCCTTGCCCAAACCCGAGGTAAGCATCAACTACCTCGGTCAATTCGATCAACCGGGAGATGAGTCGTTACTCTTCCTGGTGGCCGGCGAGTCGGCTGGGCCGGAGCAGAGTCCGCGTGCGACTCGCGATTCGCTGATCGATATCGTGGGCATCGTCGCCTCGGGCGGCCTCGATCTTCTTTGGACCTACAGCACCGCCCGGCACAGGCACAGCACCATAGAACGCCTGGCCGGTGACTACATCGCGGAGCTGCGCCGGCTGATCGACAGTTGTCTCGGTGTGACAGAAAGAAGCGGTGACTCGTGGTAGAGACCGGCAAGTTGCGCTCAACGAAATCCGTTCGGGAATTGAATCAGCCACAGCCTACAAAACTGCTGAATCGGAATTTTCTCCTCCTCTGGCAGGGCCAGGCCATCAGCCTGCTCGGCTCGCAGGGCTTCATCGTGGCCACGTTGTTTTGGATAAAGCACACCACCGGTTCCGCCACGATAATGGGCCTCTTGGCGATGGCTGAGCTGCTCCCGGTCCTGATCCTGGGACCCATAGGAGGAACCTTCGCCGATCGCCATTCACGGCGTAAGATTCTGGTCATCTGTGATCTGCTGAGTGGATTCGCCGTTCTCGCGCTGGCCGGCCTCACCTACTTTGCTCCCGAGGCGACCGAAGTAACCCTGGTGTCAATAGTGGCGGTGTCGATACTTGTGTCAACGCTGGGCACCTTTTTCGGCCCGGCGATTTCCGCGGCCACCCCTGATCTGGTGCCCCGATCCAAGTTGGCCGGGGCGAATTCCCTGGAGCAGTTCTCTCAACAGCTCGCAGTATTCATAGGCCAGGGACTGGGAGGGATGCTGTTTCGTCTGCTAGGCGCACCGCTTCTATTTCTCATAGACGGCCTAACCTATCACTTCGCCGCCTTCAGCGAGTCGCTGATCACCATTCCGCAGGTTGCCAGGAAGAGTAGCAGCAGCCGGATGGAAAAGCTGGCCGAGTTCACACGAGACACCGCTGACGGCTTTCGCCACGTCTGGAACACTCCTGGCTTGAGAGAGCTGGTTCTGGCCTCCAGCATGCTTAGTTTTTTTGCGGTACCGGTCATACTCCTGCTTCCTTTCTACGTAGAGGATTTCCTCAAGGTCACGGTTGACTGGTACGGGTTCTTGATGGCGGCCTACGGCGTGGGAGCCCTGGCGGGATACATTCTCGCCGGGTCCCTCAGGCTTTCCGGCACCCTGAGATGCCGATTGATGCTGGCCGCGATGATCTGCCAATCAACTGGATATGCGCTCCTGGGCTTCGTCAACGACACCGGTATTGTGCTGGCGCTGGCGTTCGCCGGCGGATTTCTGGGCGGCTTCTTCACCGTCAATCTCACGACGATCCTGCAGGTCACCACTTCCAGCGAGATTCGTGGGCGTGTTTTCGGTCTGCTGGGCACGATCTCCGGCGCAATCACCCCGGTCGCAATGGGGTTGGCCGGAATCATCACGGATATGGTGGGCCAGAACATCCCGCTGATCTACGCCTCCTGTGGGATCATGATGGGCCTCCTGGGGGTATTGATATCGCTGAATGGCGCGTTTCGCGCCTTCCTGGCCTATGAAGGCAATGGGGCTGCCGAGAACATCGGAGGGCAGCCGGCATCTGTGGAGTAGGTGGTAGTAGACATGTACATAAGAAGTGAATCTCCCAACAACCCCTGGCTGGGGTATTCCCGGCCAAACCCGGCGGCGAGCCTGCGTATTTTTTGCTTCCCGTACGCGGGCGCCGGGGCCTCCGTCTTCCACTCGTGGAGAGACAGCTTGCCTTCGACCGCCGAAGTTTGTCCGGTTCAGCTACCGGGTCGAGAGTCCAGATTGGGAGAGTCTCCTTTCACCAGTCTGACACCCATAGTGGAGGCAGTGACCGAATCGATCTTCCAGCTTCGGGACAAGCCGTTTGTGCTGTTTGGGCACAGCCTGGGGGCGCTGCTGAGCTTTGAAGTGGCACGCCGGCTGCGCAGGCAGTATGGGCTCGGTCCGGTCCATATGTTCGTCTCCGGTCACGCTGCACCACAGATCGTGGATCGTGGGAAGGCCATTTCGTCTCTCCCCGAGCCGGAATTCCTGGAAGAGCTGCGCAGCCTTAATGGAACTCCGCCCGAAGTGTTGGATCATCCGGAGCTTCGGGAGATATTTCTGCCTATCCTGCGGGCGGATTTCGCGGTGTGCGATGGTTACGTGTACGAGAGGGAGGACCCGCTCGATTGTCCCCTATCCGCCTTCGGCGGATCGCTGGATGCGCACGTCAGCCGGGAACATCTGGAAAGCTGGCGGGCCCAGACCCGCGCTTCCTTCACGGTGCGAATATTCCCCGGCGATCACTTCTTCGTGAACACTGCTCGTTCGCTCGTCATTAGCTCATTGGTCCGAGAACTGTCCCAGCTCCCGGGCGAGTTCCTGTGGAGGAGTAACGGTGATAATCTCAGAACTTCAGTGGCGTCTTCCTCCTAACGGTCTGAAGCTCGAACCGAATGAAGTGCACATCTGGCGAGCATCGCTGGGTGTGCCGGAGGATCAGATTCAGCGTCTCAAGACGACTCTGGCCGAACAGGAGCTGAAGCGTGCCGAGGCATTCTTCTTTCCCAGGGATGCCGAACGCTTCGTCGTCGCCCGAGGCGTGCTGAGGGACATCCTCGGCCGCTACGTCGGGGTTGACCCGAGCCGGTTGCGCTTCTCCTCCGGCTCCTTCACCAAGCCGACGCTGATCGAGGAATCCAGCGAATGGAAGCTTCGATTCAGCCTGGCACACTCGCACCAGCTGGCGCTATATGCGGTGGCCCGCGACCGGGAGGTAGGGGTCGACGTGGAGTACATACGTCCGGATAAAGCGGACGAGCGTCTGGTGGAGCAGCTCTTCTCGGCCGGCGAGACCGCCCGGTTGCGCTCGCTGTCCGAAGACGCTCGCAAGCAGGCGTTTTACTGCTGCTGGACTCGCAAGGAGGCCTACCTGAAAGCCAGGGGCGACGGTCTCTCGGTTGCCTTGGACCGGTTTGAGGTTTCGCTAACGCCCGGCGAGGGGGAGGTGTTGCTCACTACGCCGGGTGACCCGGACGAGGAGCGGCGCTGGTCGCTGCGAGAGTTGTTTGCCGGCCCGGGCTACGCTGCCGCTCTGGCCGTCGAAGGTCAATCCTGTGAATTGAAGTGCTGGCAGTGGCAACCGCAAGGGCGCCAACCTGATGGCTAATTAGTGGAGAACCCGTGGCCCTGTCGGGGATGAACGAAACAAGGAGGTGACGGATGAACAACAACAACTGACAGCCCGCAAGAGTCGAACCAGTACCTGTGCGATGGTTCCCGTCCGGCGTGCGCTGGGCGGGAGCTCGCCGGGGCAATTATGACGGCTACTTCACCACAACAAATCCACAGGAGGTACATAGATGACCGACCGAGAGCTTATGGCGCGCTTCAAAGAAGGTGAGCGTGATTTCAGTGGCGCCAAGCTGGCCTATTCGAATTTCGAGGGAGCAAACCTTGCCACCGCGAATCTGAGCCGCGTCAGCCTGTTTGCCGCCAGGCTGGGCAAGTCCGACTTGAGCAAGGCCGACCTGCGTGAAGCCAATTTGACCGGAGCCGATCTGAACGAAGCGAACCTGGCCGGGGCCATCTTGAGCCGCGCCGCCTTGACCGGAGCGAACCTGCGCAAGGCGAATCTGGCGGGCACGGAGACGGACCTGAGCGGGGCCAACTTGACGTGGGCCGATCTCAGGGATGCCAATCTTGCCAATGCCAATCTTAGTGGAGCCAACCTGACTGGAGCCAAGTTGCTTAACGCCAACTTGACCGGGGCCAATCTCAGCGGGGCGGACTTGATAGATGCCAAGCTAGAGAACGCCGACCTGACGGGAGCCGACCTCACCAACGCCAGAATGATCGCGACCGTCCTGGCCGGAGCTACCATGCCCGATGGGAAGAAGCGTGACTAGTCGTTAGTGCGCCGCGATGCACACGAGAAAGGTAGGCAGCAATGGGCTACGAAGGCAGCGATGCACATATCGCGCTAAGTGACGTAGTGAAGAGGTATAAGACGGGCGCGGGGTACGTGAATGCCCTTAAGGGCGTCACGTTGCAGGTTCAGGCCGGCGAGTTCGTGAGCGTGGTCGGCCCTTCGGGGTCCGGAAAGTCCACACTCTTGAACATGATCACCGGCATCGACAAACCCACCAGCGGGGAGCTACTCATCGGGGGACAGGCCATCCAAAAACTGGGCGAGGACAGATTGGCGAGCTGGCGCGGACGCAGCGTCGGGGTGGTTTTCCAGTTCTTCCAGTTGCTGCCTATGCTGACCATCGTCGAAAACCTGATGCTGCCGATGGATTTCTGCAACGTGCACAAGTCGAGCGCCCGTCGGAAACGAGCGCTGCAGCTGCTGGAGCAAGTCGGCATCGCCGATCAAGCGAATAAGCTGCCCAGCGCCTTGAGCGGAGGGGAGCAACAGAGGGCGGCCATTGCCCGTGCTTTGGCCAACGACCCGCCGCTGGTCGTCGCCGACGAACCGACGGGGAATCTGGATTCGGCAACGGCCGCGGGGGTGTTTGCCCTGTTCGATGCGTTGGTGGCGCAGGGCAAGACCCTTCTGGTCGTCACGCACAATCCGGACCTCAGCGGTCGCGCGCATCGGGTTATTCGCATCATCGATGGAAGGATCGAGCCTGTTGACGGTGGCAACGGCGACCCCCACGCGAGCCGCGTATTGGAGCAGCCCCTGGTAGCGGCTGAGGACGGCCGAAGGAGGTAGCTTATGTTTAGCCCGCGCTGGCTCAAGGTGTGGCGCGACCTGTGGGGATACAAAACGCGCACCATTCTGATAGTCCTTTCGATTGCGGTAGGCGTTTTCGCCGTGGGCATGATCGCCGGCACGCAGGTGATCCTATCGCGCGATCTTGCCAGCGGCTATCTATCCGCCAATCCTGCTAGCGCAATGCTCTTCACAGAACCCTTCGACGACGAGCTCGTTCACGCGGCTAGAGGCATACCGGGGGTCGGCGATGCGGAAGGTCGGCGAACCATGTCGCTGCGCGCCCGGATTGGATCTGGCGAGTGGCGTACCATCCAGCTTTTCGCCATTCCCGACTACAAGAACATTCGCATCAACCGGATGACGCCGGAGCGCGGCTCCTGGCCGCCGCCCAAGGGCGAGCTGCTTCTGGAACGCGCTTCACTCGGGCTGATTCCGGTCGATGTAGGCGGCACAATGGAAATCGAGCTGTCCGGCGGAAAGCCACGTGAGATGCGAGTGGCCGGCATAGTCCACGACCTGACTCAGGCTCCCGCCTTCTTTTCGGGTTCGGCCTACGGCTACATCACTTTCGACACGCTAGAGTGGCTGGGTTCGCCCCGCGATTACAATGAGCTGGAGATACTTGTCCGCGGCAATGTGGTGGACAGGGACCGGGTCTTGCCGGTCGCGAACCTGGTCCGGAACAAGGTGGAGAAAGGCGGACGGACGGTTTACTATACCTACGTGCCTGAGCC
>JAMDCE010000590.1 GCA_023489135.1 Chloroflexota bacterium | reverse complement strand
TGCCAGCGTGCGGACTCTGCCCCACTCCCCGCCGGGTCGCGCCCTCACCCCGGCCCTCTCTCAGAGGGAGAGGGGGATCGGAGGCCGCGCCGGCGCGGCCTGGGCCTCGGGGCGGACGTCCCTGCCCGCCCGAGGGGCGTGGGGGCGCTTCACCTCTCCCTCTGGGAGAGGTCGGCCGAAGGCCGGGTGAGGGCGGAGCCTGCGCCGAGCTATTTTGCGTTGAAACAGACGTCTTCCTGCCCGCCCCATCGAGGAGCGGATCCTCGCCAACGCCCCGGTGTTCTATCTTGGCTCGTGGAGCCCGACCGCCCTGGTCGTTCCCATTCTCGACCCCGCCCAGGCGCCCGAGGAGTGAGCGCACGCCTCGCTCTCTCTGCTCCGCGTCTTTCGTCGAATACGAGCGCAGCGCCTCCACGGCATCTTGGGGCAAACCGGACAGCATCGTGGAACCGAGGAATGGCGCAGCCTCGCTCGCCCAGGCGGCGACGAACTTCTCCAGTCCCCCGTAGACGGCGCGATCCACAAAGCCCATTCGCACTTCGTGCAGGAGCACGCGTGAGAGTCTTGCTATCAGTTCGTTCCGGTCAGATGCTTTGTCTTTCACTTCACCACAAAGCGCGTCACCGCGGCGCCGACGTGCATTCCGATCGCCGCGCTTGCGTCCACCGTTGTCATCTCTCCAGATGGAAAGTGAGGGCAAGGGACGGAGGTCACATTGCCAATGACATGACTCAGGTCCAGGAGCTCTTGCTGCTAACCGTTCGCGGCAATGAAGGAGTTGAGGTCATTCAATAGCTTGTCCAGGCTCACACGATGCATCCTGGCACCGTTTTCGATGGTTTCGTCCAGGGAACCCATACAATCGCTGCAACCCATCCCAAATTGCTGGAACACCTCCCAGGTGCCCTGATAGTCGGTGATGACTCTGGAGATTACCATGTCCTTGGTTATGAAGCCCATGCGATGCCTTCCCCTAGCTGCTCTATGCCTTGCTCAATCCGCAGCCTGCTCAGTTTGCTTCGGCCGAACCGATGTGATATTATACACCGTACGGGCCAGCAATGCGCTCGATTTGTGAATCCAGTCAGATGATATCAGAAAAACAAACGCCGTCAAAGGGGGTAGCTGTATTGGCCGGTAAGTGCGATATCTGCGGCAAGGTTGCCGGGACAGGACACAACGTAAGCCACTCGAAGCGCGCCACCAACAGGACCTGGGCTCCGAACATTCAAAAAACGACGATCACGCTCGGCTCAACCCGAGTACGAGTCCGAGCCTGCACCAGGTGTCTTCGAACCATGAACAAGACCAAGGTTTAACTGTGATCCAGGGTCTGGGCCAGCGGTGGGCATCGCATCCGCCGGCTTACAGGCCAGTCTTTCGAGCCACCAGGGTCGACAATTAATTGTGGAAGATTTAGCCAGCCTGAAAAACGAGCCTGGCTATTTTCTTTTTCAATCATTGGACATCCGCCAAGCCACAGGCGTCGCGCATTTCGCGCAAGGCAAACGAAATCCCCCGCGGATGATTGAAAACCGCCGATCCGGACACCAAGACGTTGGCGCCCGCCTTCACCACTTCCGGGGCCAGAGACGCGCTGATACCACCATCCACCCCAACCTCTATCTCCAGCTCTCCCTCCCTCAGCATCGAACGCATCTTCTCGATCCTCGCCAAGGAGCCTGGAATGAAGGACTGCCCGCCGAAGCCCGGATTGACCGACATGACCAGGACCTGGTGCAGGCCGCCCAGAATCTCCGAGACGCTTGCCGGCGGAGTCGCCGGATTGAGGGCCACCCCCGGTCTCACCCCCAGCTGCCGAATGAGCTCGACGTCGCGGTGCAAATGGGGACAGGCCTCCACGTGCACGATCAGGAGGTCGGCACCGGCCTTGGCGAAGGATTCCACGTAGCGGCCGGGATTCTCGATCATAAGATGAACTTCGAGCAGCAGCCTGGTCAGCGGGCGAATGGAGCCGACGACCACGGGGCCGATCGTTATGTTGGGAACAAAGTGGCCATCCATGACATCTATGTGGAGCCGGTCGGCCACCCCCGTTTGCTCGATCTCCGCGATCTGCTGTCCCAAACGCCCGAAATCGGCAGAAAGGATAGAAGGAGATATATTGATCAAGTTCGGCCTCCCGCTGCGTGGTTAGCTGAATCGGATTATACACGACGGCGACGGGGGAGGGGAAGACTTGGATGGCGCGTCAAGGAGTCCTACGTCAGTCCCAGACTATACTTCACGGCAGTATCCACCTCCGCCATCTTTTGAGGGACGAGCCTCCCAATGGGGCGCACCGTACTCTCTCCCGTTGGCGGACGCAAGTGGGAAGCCGGGCCATATTTCTGAATGGTGGCGATCTGGCTGCAATTGATCACTCCGCGATCAGGGAGAGGGAATGCGGGTGCCGTCCAGGCCGTTTGCTGTATAAGATTGCAAAACGCCTTAGGCTACCGGCCGGGATTCGATACCACGCACCGCAGTCCGGTGAGCGTGTTCTTGGTCCAGGGCTCGACCCAGTGCCGGTTGGAGCCACGGGCGTACTTGATGACGTTGCCCCAGGAGGTACCTCGCAGCACCTTATAGGTTGTGCCGTAGTGGTCGCTCACGTCGTCGTTCCCGGGGTAGCGATCGAACCAGTCGGCGGTCCACTCCCAGACGTTGCCGGCCATGTCCAGGATGCCGTAGGGGCTGGCGCCCTGCGCGTAGCGGCCCACCGGCGTGGTCTCCCCCGGTCCCGCCTCCCAGCTGTTCATCCGGGCCACGTCGAACTCGTTGCCCCACGGGAAGATCCGGCCATCTTTGCCGCGGGCCGCTTTCTCCCATTCGGGTTCAGAGGGCAGGCGCTTGCCGGCCCATTGACAGTACTCCTGCGCATCGTGCCAATCCACCAGCACCACCGGATAGTCGTCTTTGCCCGGGGGATAGGTGCCATTTTGCCAGTTGTACTTCTGGGCATAGTCCGCGTCGAGGTACGGAACCTGGTGGCCGGTAGCGTCGACGAACTTCTTGTACTCGGCGTTGGTCACCTCGAGCTTGTCCATGTAATAGGCACCCGTGGTCACCTCGTGAACGGGCCTCTGGTCGAAGTGCTGGTCGGAAGCACCCATGATGAACTTGCCCGCCGGCACCAAGAGCATCTCAGCGCCATCTTTTCCCACGATGGACGGAGATGGCGTCGAAGGAGTGATCGAAGGAGTCGCGGCGCTCACCGTCGACTGCCTTGGCGACGAGTTGCCGGCGCCGTTGGAGCTTCCGGCGTCGCGGCTTTGGCCCGCCGTGGAGTTGCAGCCCGCGGCCGACACCAGGAACAGGGCCAGGGCGAGACAAAGATGTAGAAGTCGAGGTAGCACTGGGATTGTCCTCCTGTGGCGCAAGATCGCTCGATAATGTCTGATGCATATTAATTCACGGATCAGGCTTTCAAGCGACTCGGACCCCGAGCAGACATGGCTCTCGAGAAAACGCATCAACCACTTGAAGGTGCGGCTGCAGGCTCCACCTGGCTAGAGCAGCGACACCAGGCCTAGACCGATGCCTGTGGGGCGATCTATCGATCGCCCCTCCGATACACATCTCAGGCACGCCCCGAAGAGCCCCGCCGTCAGGCTAAGATGGTCGAGCTACTTCAGCTTCGCCAGGTATTGGGAGAGCTGGCCTATCTTGTCATCGCCCATTGAAGCGAACGGGGGCATCGTGGCCGAGGGGTCCACTTCCTTGGGATTCTTGATGTACTTCACCAAGAAATCCATGTCTCGCGTGCTGCCGATCTTGGAGAGGTCCGGAGCCGGCCCCCCTCCCGCCTTGTGACAACCGGTGCAGCCCTGATCCTGGAAAAGCTTCTTTCCTGCGTTTTCGGCTGCCGTAAGCTTCACCGGAGGCAAGGCTTCGGAGATGGTCGGAGCGGGAGTAGTAATGATCGCCATAGACGTGAGGTAGACGATTCCAACCATAGCCATGCCCGCCGCGGCAGTAGCAAGCGGCCTGGCGGTTGGTATTCTCACCTTGGAACGATCATAGAAAGGCAGCAAGATCAAGAGGAGTATGCCTATCGTCGGTATCACGACGACGGCAAGCGGTTCCAGGTCCCCGGGGAAGTACTTAAGCAACTGGAAAAGGAACATGAAGTACCACTCGGGCCGGGGCACGTAGGCATTATCAGTGGGATCGGCCAGGGGCTCCAGGGGAACGTGCTGGAAGGTCGCCAAGAACAGAATCACGATAAAGGCCAGCAGCGCGGCCACGGCTTCCTTGAAGAGGAAATCTGGGAAGAAGGGTTCGCTCCTTCCCATGTCATAGCTATCTTTTTTCAACTCATTGCCCCCTCAAACACGAACTGCTTTTCGCGCGAGATACCTAGTGTCAACCCAAATCACATCGGACCCGAGATTCCTTGCCGCCGAACCATCAGGAAGTGCAGCCCTAAGAACATCAGAGCCATCGAGGGCAGGAACCATATGTGCAACGAGTAGAAACGAGCGAGCGTCACCGCTCCAAGCTCTTCACCGCCGCGGAGAATGGCGAGGACCGTTTGTCCCACGACCGGCACCTGTTCAGCCATCTTCGTTCCGACGGTAGTCGCCCAGTAGGCCTTCTGGTCCCAGGGAAGCAAGTAGCCCGTGAATCCGAAGCCGAGCACAATCATCAACAGAAAAACGCCCGCGATCCAGTTCAGTTCGCGAGGCGCCTTGTAGGCTCCCTGCAGGTAGACCCGCAGCATGTGTAGGACCACCATTATCACGATGCCGCTGGCCGACCAGTGATGAATGCCACGCACTATGCTCCCGAAGTTGAGTTCGTAGGTAATGAACCGCACGCTGTCATAGGCGTGATCCGGCGAAGGAACATAGTACATGGTCAGGAAAATCCCTGTGACGATCAGCATCAAGAACATGAAGAACGTGAGGCCACCAAAACAGTAGACGATTGCCCTTGGATGCAGGGCCGGATTGACGTGCTCGGGAACAGGATGCTCTACGACATCTTTGACGATAGGTTTGATTCCCAGGCGATCATCTATCCAGTCGTAAGCTCTTTCCATCATCTAACCTATCCCTCCATGACGAAGATCTTGCCGCCTTCGACCTTGGTCTTCAGGCGATCCAAGGGCCTGGGGGGAGGGCCTCCAACAACCTTGCCATCGATGTCGAATCTTGCGTCGTGGCAAGGGCATAGGAATTTCCCTTCACCTTGGTCCCAGCGATAGGCGCAACCCAGATGCGTGCACCGAGGGTCGAACACCACGGCTTCTCCTCCCCCCTGAGGCAACACTATCCAGGCGGACTTCTTCACCTGTTCCTCGATCCAACCGTCCCTGCGAAAAACGTCGTAATCCACCTTGGTCGGCTGGAGCGGTTTGAATTCCCCGACCGAACCGAGCTGGACCCAACTCTGCTCCTTCTTGGCGAACGCGGGGGAAACCGCGTACCCCGCCACGGGAATTCCCAATGCCATGGCGATCAGTCCCGAAATAGCGCCTAGACCCGCTGTCAAGAACTTCCTGCGAGACACCTGAGCATCTTGCAACTGCGGCTGCACTCCAACTCCCTTCTCCATGATTACCTCCTTACGGACATGCTTGATGAATGATACGAGGACTCGCGGTGCCCTCAATCGATACAACCTACCGCACTAGTGAGACTCTACTTCTCTTACAAACGGGGATGGCACAATCCGGCTATCTCGCTGTAGCCCGCACTTACTAGTTCTCTGCGGGCTACATAAATACCGGTCACTAATGATGTGACTCGGTTCTTGGCAAGCTGACTGCACGTACTTGGAGGTTGGACGCTGAGGAGCCTGGCAGGCAAGGACCCACTTCTCTACATTGATGGTCCCTGAGCTGAGAACTCGCGGAACCTGGACCTCTCGCCATCGAGCTTCAGCCGCCTCTCGGCCGGCATTCGCTTCTTCGTTGCCCACAACTCCGTCGCCAACGGATAACGATCACCGCTCAGACCTGGTCTTCGCACAGCCGATGCAAACGCGGCACCCTCGCGTCCCGGCCTCCTGCGGCTGGTATCCTTCAGGCGCCACGACATGCGCCCCGCGCCGACCCGTCCGAATTGGCTGCGCAACACTTGTCTTCGGCATTGTAGCACCGCGCTCGCGGCAAGTCAATACATGCGCTTGACTTCTTGAACACGGTCTAGTACTATGGGCCAGTCCAAGTTAGTTCTATCTGACTAGGAGATGTTTCTCGTGATCCACCCCTTTAACCAATTCCTTTAGAAACGGAGGGACACTGACACGTGGTGAAGAATTGGCTCGTTCGTGTTTGCTTCGTGGCCGTGACGGCCGTGGCCGTCCTCGCCTTCGGCCAGACCGCTTTCGCCTCCGACCCATCCGCGGGCCAGGCGGTATATACCAAGAGCTCGTGTGGGGCCTGTCACGGCGCAAAGGGCGAAGGTGCACTGGGACCCGCGCTGTCCGGAGCTGCGTTTGCCGGCAAGTACGCCACCCCCGACAAACTCGCGGAAGTGATCCGGAAAGGCACCTCCAAGGGAATGCCGCCATACGCCGAAGACAAGCTCAGCAAGTCCGACTTGGAGAGCCTCGTAGCCTTCATTCAAAGCCTTTCACAAGCAACCGGCTCCTCTCCCTCGAAAGCTGAACCTGCCACAGCCAAAGCTCCGGCAAGCCAGGCAGCCGTTTCCGCCAACGCATCTGCCGGACAGGCCGTCTATGAAAAGAACGCCTGTGCTGCCTGCCACGGGCCAAGGGGTGAGGGGGCCATGGGACCCGCCCTTTCCGGGGCTGAGTTCACCCGCGAGTACGCGACGACAGACAAGCTGATGGACGTAGTACGCAAGGGTAGTGGCAAGGTCATGTCTCCCTTTGGCGAGGACAAGATCAGCCAGGCCGATATGGAGAACTTGGTGGCCTACCTGCGGACTTTCTCACCGGCGGCATCTTCGGCTTCTACGAAGGCTGAGCCGACAACCGCCAAGGCCCCCGCCGAAGCCAAGACTGCTGCCAAGACCTCCCCTTCCGAGAGCACTCAAGCCGGCCAGGCAGCAGAGTCCACCGTCGAAGGATTCACTTTTGCCCAAAAGTATTTCTCGGTCGTGGCGGCGCTGGCCGTGCTGATGCTGCTGGTGTTTGCCGTCGTGCTTAAAGGGCCCTTGAGAAGCGCGGTTGGCGGAAACAGCGAGTATCTGAGCATCGAACATAGGCAATTGAGGAATCCCGCCCTCACCCCAGCCCTCTTCCAGAGGGAGAGGGGGAACACAGGCCCGAGGGGCCTGTGGCCGCTCCGTCATGCGGAGCGCCGGGGAGGGGGCGGGCGTATCACCTCTCCCCCTGGGAAAGGTCGGCCGAAGGCCGGGTGAGGGCCCGACCCGTTTGGGGGCCGAAGCATTTGGAGCGGATACACCTCCGCGCCCCTACCTGGATCGTAACCCCCCGTCACATGCCTTCACCATTCTGCCGGTGCTGGTCTATCGCCTGTTCGACAGGCCAACTTGGTTACTTTTACCGGTGATGCGTCGTGTTCCAAGAATTGGCGATGGGGCGATCAGGTTGATCGCCCCATTCCGGTGGAAGAAGAGAGAAACACGAACCCCGCGTCGGTACCCTATTGCCCTCCGGACAGCGTCTTCAGGTATGCCACCACCTGTTTAACTTGATCGTCGCTGAGGGGTCCACCTTTGGCCGCCCCCAGGCCGGGCATTCCTCCCTTGCCTTCCGCCGTGACCCGCATCAGGTCTTGATCCGTCTGGCCGGAGATGAACTCCTTGGAACTGAAGTTGGCGGAGCCTACCCTGTCGCCTTTGTCCCCGTGGCAAGCGGCGCAATTCTTGGCGTAAACGTCCTTGCCGGGAAGCTGCTGCCCGCCGGCACCGGCGACTACGCCGGGACCGGGGAAGGTCCTAAGGTATTGCGCGATGGCCGCGATCTCTTCCGGCGACAGGGTGCCTCCACGACCCTTGGCGAACGGGGGCATTCCTCCCTTGCCGTTACTGATAGCTTTGGTTATCGTCTCCTCTCCTTGGGAGTACCAGAATTCCTTGGAGCTGTGTTTGACTCCGGCGACTTTGTCGCCGTCGGCCCCGTGGCAGACTATGCAATTCCTATCGTAGAGAGCCTTGGCATCTATCTTCGAGGCAGCCGTCCCCAGGGCAAGTATCTTGAGATAGCCCAAGGTGGCCCGAATCTCGTCATCGCTCAACGCACCACCGTGCTCTCTGCTCAAGGGCGGCATCACTCCCTGCCCTTCGGCAGTAACCTTGAATAGCTTGGCATCGCCCTGCGTATTCAGGAAATCCTCGGATGATAGGTCGGCCTGCTGGACCCGATCCCCTTTTTGCCCGTGACAGGCGGCGCATACCCGCATGTACAGGACGCGGCCATCGGCCGGAGAGCCCGGCGCAGGGGGAGCTGGAACCGCAGACGGCGAGCTGGGCACCGATTTGGTATGACACTTGTTGCACGCGTCCGTTGCGGCGGGGCAGGTATTGCAGGACTCCATCCGGGGCCGGTTCGTCGGCGGCGTGTTCAAGTCGTGAGCCACGTTGCTGTGACAGGTGACGCACGTCGCACCCTTATCCAGATGGAACTGGTGGGGAATCTTGATGTCCAGGAAGTTGTACTTGAACCCCGTTTGATCGTTCCGGGTGGGCATGTCACTGTGGCACCGAATACAATTGTTGGTCACTCGCTCCGGCTCGGCCATGAACCCCTTGTTGTATCCCTCGAATACCACCTGGCCTGGTTTGGCGTGGCAATCCACGCAAGTCACCTGGTTGAAATCGGCGTGAACCAGCGACTTAACGGCTCGATCGGGAGTTTCCCCCGTGCCGTGACAGGTGACGCAATACTGAGGGCTGGTCGTCGTGTAGCGCGCTACACCCATTAAGGGTAGAGACACGAACGGGATCGCCGCCACTGCAATGATGAACCAAACCCAGAGCGGCCAGCTAGGAATCCTAAACGGAAGAATCGAGGGCCTGGTACCTGGCAGTCCATGTGGCGCTATCGGCTCGGGTAGTTGATCTTTCTTTGGAAGATCCATGTAACCATCCTCCCTAGTAAATGCGTGATCGGGTCCTCGCGATTGCGTGGTAACTCTTTGGGTTACGATGTCACAGCAACTCGCCCAATTCCCGATTTAGCTCTGGGATACCCCATCACGCTTTGCTAATCTTGACCTTGGTATCCATCCAGGCCTGGCCCCCTCCAATGGGATCTGAGGACACAGGAATGAGTCGCGAGACTTGAACCCCACTCCCGTGCTTGTCCCACCAGATGAGCTTCGTGTTCGGGTCCTTGCTCTCGAATCGCACGCCCCTGGCAATCTTTCCATACTCGGAATGGCCGGCGTGGCGACACATAGCCACGATGTTGGGATGGATGCCGTGGCTGGGCTGAGCCTTCGCCACGATCACCCCGACGACCGACGTAAGAGTGATCTTGTCGCCCCTCTTGATCCCACGCACCCTGGCCACGTCGGCGTTGATCCACACCGGATTGTCGTGGTCGATCTCCGACAGCCACGCGCTCTCGGCGGAGTTGAAGCTGTTGTGCACGCTGGATTGGAACGTGGTAAGAACGAACTCGTCTTCCTTTAAATCTTTGGTCGATTCTATCGGATCGTAGGTCGGGAGGGCCGAGAAACCCGCCGACTGCATTTTCTTGGAGTAAACCTCGAACTTGCCGGAAGCGGTGTTGAAGCCCTTCTTCTGGTAAGACTTGTATTCGAGGGGTGTTGAGGCGTCGAGCCAAACGCCGTTGGCCTTGAGGTACTTCATCCCACCGGCCTTGGCCAGCCCATCGATGCCGGCGATGGCACTCGATATGTAGCTCTCCATGGTGCCGAAGCCAAAGTACTTCTCCATCCCACCACCGGTTTGACGCGCCAGCTCGATAAGTATGTCGTGAACGGGCAGCGATTCCCCCTGAGGGACCACTACCGGTTGCGCCAAGAGCACCGTGGGAATAAGCTGGTAGGCCGGCCCCGAGTGGACGCTCCAGCTTTCCAGATAGGTGCTCGCGGGTAGGACGATGTCCGCCAGGGCCGCGGTTTCACTTATGAAAGTATCCACCGCGAAGAAGTGGGGAACCAGTTTCTCATCCTTGAGGACGGCGGCCGTCAGTTCCGGTTCGGAGTTGGTGAAAACGGGGTTGGCCTCCACCGTCATCAACACGTCCACCTGGTCTTTCAGGGCCTTGATCAGCGAGGGGATAGTTTGCGGCACCGAGTACGAGGCCAGAGGGTAGTTGTCCGGATGTGAGAACTGGCTGCTGCCGGGCACGTAATCGGGTGCTGGCTTGGGCTCGTCGAACTGGTAGAACCGCGGCAGACAGGCCCCTCCTCGCACGTCGATGTTTCCGGTTATCGCGTTGAGGAGGGCGACGGCGCGCTGGTTCTGCACCCCATTGGAGTGGCCGGTCAGACCACCACCGCTGATCGCTACCGCGGGCTTGGTCCTACCGAACTCGACCGCCAGCTGCACGATATCCGAGGCTCTAATGTCGCTCTCCCTTTCGGCCATTTCGGGCGTGTATTGGAGGAGGTGTTGGGTCAGCGCATCGGGCTCGTAATTCATCCAGCTCAAAACGAACTCGCGGTCGTACAAGCCGCGCTGCATAATAACGCTGGCCATTGCCAGCGCCACGATTCCGTCGGCGCCGGGTCGTATGGGAAACCACCTGTCGCTCTTACTGGCGGTGTTAGACAATCGGGAGTCGAACGTGACGAGCCGAGCGCCGTTCATTCTTCCATCGATCAAACGCTGTATGAAAGGAACGAAGTGAGGGTGAGCCTCGTAAGGGTTAGCGCCGAAGTTAAGAATGAACTTGCTGCTGGCAACGTCTGGAATCTCTTCGCGCGCACCCCAGCCGATCTCGTTGGCCACCCACCTGTTCGCCGAGTAACCGGCGTCTTCCTGAACCACGTTGGAGGCCCCGAACGCCTTCAAGAACCGGCCGGTCAGGTTATCAATACCACGGGGGCCTCCATAGAAAACGAAGCCGTCTTGCTTATTTGCGTCCCGCAGAGGCTTGATCTTTGCTGCCACTTCGGTAAAGGCTTCGTCCCAAGATATCCTCTTCCATTTGCCCTGGCCTCGCAGGCCGACGCGCTTGATCGGGTAGAGTAACCTGTCGGGATTGTAAACCAGGTTAAGGCCTGCCTGGCCCCTGGCGCAGCTTCTACCTCGACTATTCAGGTCGCGAGGATTGCCCTCGATTTTTACCAATCGACCTTCCTCGAGGAAGCCCATAATACCGCACCGGGCTTCGCACTGAGTGCAAATGCTGGGAATGGGGACCCGGGACACGTTCGTCGTGCGGGAGACGCTGGCTCCTCCCTCGATGAGCTCCCCCGCCTTGATCAGGTCCACTAGCTTGTTTTCGACGGCAAGTGCACCGGCCCCCGCGAGGCCTACTTTCAAGAAGTTTCGGCGGCTTATTCCTGACATATTCCGAACTCCTTCATTTCACTAGCTAAGAGGCACACTTTGACCTCCGATCACCATCACGTAGCGCATCGCGAAGATTCCGATCATCACCAGCGCCGAGGCTATGGAAATCGGCAGCACCTTCTTCCGTGTCTGCGGCAGCGAGAGCAACACCAGCGGAATTATCGATCCCAGAAATATCTCGACTCCCAGGAAGATAGGGCTGAAGTTCAGCGTGAGGATGAGCATGGCGGCCTCTCGCGCCTCGCTATCAGCAGTCAAAAGCACCGCGATATCGGAAAAGATGAGGAAGAGATCGACCAGGATCGAGGCCATCAGTATCTGCCCCAGGGTGACCGCCAGGTCTTTGTTGACTTGCTTCTCTTTGGTAAAGAACCTGCCATGGATGACCAACACCAGGAGCATCAAAGCTATACCTGAGACCATTGCGGACACGAGGAAGAGCATCGGCATAAGGGCCGTGTTCCAGAGGGCCCGGGCCTTGCTCATGGCCAGGATGAATCCGGTGTAACCGTGTACCGATATGGCCAGCGGGATGCCGATCAGGCCGAACGTTCGCGTCATCTTGTGGTTTCCGCTGAACATAAACCAGGCGTAAATCAAACCGTTGAGAGGATACAGCGTCAGAAGAAAGCTTCCATAGGTGATTGGCGACGTGACATTGAGATACGGGAACAGGTGCCAGAACCTGAGCGGCTGGCCCAGGTCGGCTATCAAGTTCAGGGGTGCCAGTGCCAGCAGGATGACGGCGACGACGATACCAATCTTGCCCAGAGGCTTGAACTTGCTAACGCCAAAGGCATAGGCCAAAGTTGAAAGGATGAACGAGCCCGCGCTCAACCCGGTCATATAGAAATACACCGCTATGGGCACCCCGAGAGGAGGCTCGTGTATCACATTATAAATGACGGAGACTTCTTGCTCCATATTCTATTCACCCCCCTCTTTGCCAAACCCGTAGGTTCGCATAACTGCCTCGTCGGCGGCGATGTAGTGAACCTGCGGCATGGTATCCTTTTCCGGCTTGAGCACCTGCACGGCATTCGTAGCCAGCAAATGAGAGACTTCACTGTTAGGATCGTTCATATCGCCGAATATCATTGCTCTGGTGGGACAGGCGTTGACACAGGCCGGCTCCAGGCCAACGTCGACGCGATGGTTGCACCAGTAGCACTTCTGAACGATGTTCTTCAGGGGATTCAAGTACCTTACGTCGTAGGGGCACGAGGCGATGCAATACTTGCAGGCGATGCAGCGATGCGGATCGACCATCACAACGCCGTCTTCGCGCTGGTATGTTGCCTGCGTGGGGCAGTTCCGCACACAGATCGGATTCTCGCAGTTGTTGCAAAGGGAGGGGAGAAAGGACCTGGTGACCGACGGATACTTTCCCTTCTCGATTATCTTCACCCAGCTGCGGAATACCCCCAGAGGTACGGCGTTCTCGCTCTTGCAGGCAACGGCACAGGCTTGACAGCCGATGCAGCGCCGCATGTCGATGACCATGCCCCACCTCACCTTGTTCTCCATATGAATACCTCCGCGTACTTGTTCGTGGTGGGCCACCTTGCCCCCGCTCCGATACGTCGACCAACTGCGAGCGTATCGAAGCCCGCGAGATAGGTGATGCAGCCTGCATCAGCGCCTTAGGCCTGCAGCCAACCATTCCCGCATCGGTTTTCGGGCAAGGCCTGCGGCTTACGCCCAGGCCCCGCCGATCAAGTCTAGCCCAAGGCCTTGCCCAGGGAGCCGACGTCTCCGCCCTTGCCCACCTTATCTAGAACGGCGCCGATTATGTCTATAGGTACGGGAATGATGGTGCTGTTCTTGTCCCCGGCCATCTCGGTCAGGGTCTGCAGATAGCGCAGCTGCAGCGCCGCCGGGTGCCGGGCCATGATCTCCGCTGCCTCCGAAAGCTGCTGAGCCGCCAGGTACTCGCCCTGAGCGTGGATGACCTTGGCTCGCTTCTCCCGCTCGGCCTCGGCCTGCTTCGCCATAGCCCGCTGCATCGACTCCGGGAGCTGCACATCCTTCACTTCCACCAGGGAAACCTTGACCCCCCAGGGCTCAGTCTGCTCGTCGATGATCGTTCGCAGCATCTGGTTGATTTCTTCCCGATGCGCCAGCAGCTCGTCCAGCTCGGACTGACCCAGGACACTACGCAGCGTGGTCTGAGCGATCTGAGAGGTTGCGCGGATGTAATCCAAGACCTTCACGACGGCGTACTCGGGATTGACCACCGAAAAATAGACCACGGCGTCAACTTTGATCGTCACGTTGTCCTTGGTGATCACTTCTTGCGGCTCGACGACCATCGTCACCACGCGCATATCCACTTTGATTATGCGATCGACCAAGGGGACGATGAAATTGATGCCCGGATTCCGAACTCCGACGAGCTTGCCGAACCGGAAGACCACACCATACTCGTACTGCCACGTACCTCTGGGGGTATTCCGCAGCAACACCAGAACGACGAAAGCCACGATCCCAATGACTAAACCGCTCATCTTGTTCTCCTCTCTTTTCCTTACTCTGCAAGGAGTCTCTCTCGTCCTGTAGCGCGGGGGCTTGTCCCCCGCCGGGATGCGGGCGGGGGACAAGCCCCCGCGCTACTTCTCTGCTCGACCGAATTCCCGGCCATCAGTTATTCAACGCGCCGGCCTCTATCCAGTACATAATGTTCTTTACGCGATTCTGCGTCAGCTTCTTCGAATGCTGAGGCATGGCGATCTCCTGTGAGGCCGGCCTTCTCAAAACGTATACCAGGGTGCTTGCTTCCGGCCACTCGGGTATCACAACCGCCCCGAAGCGGGTTCCCGTAATGACGTGCTCGTACGAATCGAGCCGGAGCCCGTTCTCGGCTCGCTCCGGACCGTGACACGACACGCAATACTGGTTGAACATGGGTTGGATGTCCTCGGAAAAGCTTGGGCCTTCCACCAGCTTGAACTTGGCTTTCACCGTCACATCCGGCTCCGCCGTGGGGACAGCCGCCGCAGCCTTCCCCTCGGCACACGCGACCAAACCCATCAAAGCGATAGCTAACACCAACAGACCGATGAATTTCCCTTTAGATACGTTACTCATCTTAAATCCCCCTTAGAGAGATTGAGAAGAACCGAGCTCGTCTTCGTCGAGAACTCGCTGCACCAATCCAGGCAGGTCCCGGGCATCGAAAGGCTTTTGCAGGTATTGGTTGGGCTTCCACCTCTCGATCATAATCTTGTCCGGCGGAACCACCGACAGGACTATGACCGGAATACTCCTGGGACGATCCATTTGCCGGAGAGTGGCCAGCACATCCCAGCCACTACAGTCGGGCAGGTTCAGGTCCAGAAGAACGAGAGCGACTTCTCCTTCCTGCACCAGTCTCAGACACTCCTCGCCTGTACCGACCTCTGTGACCTCGATATCCTGGCTTTCAAGGTTGACGCGCAAAAGCCTCCTCAACCTTTCGTCATCGTCCACAGCCAGCACTCTCTTTCGCACGACTCCTCCCGACTTCGGTATGGTGCTAGAACGTTGGCATCGACGCTCTAGAACTATCCTTACACTAGGATTCTATAGTGACGGCATGAAACCTTAATGAAAGAGGATAAAAGAAGTATTAATTCTGCATTAAAATTGATCGGGGGAAACGAAGGTGTACCCTATCCCGGGCCGGGAGAGGATGTATCGGGGCTTGGAAGGATCATCTTCTATCTTCTGTCGCAAGTGGTGGACGTACACGCGAAGGTAATCAATTTCGTCGCGATACTCGGGCCCCCACACTTTGCTGAGCAGGTCTTCGTGCAAGATCACCCGACCGGCGTTGGCCGTCAGGTACAGAAGGAGCTTGTATTCGGTTCCGCTTAGCACGATCTCCTTATCTCGAACGGTGACGCGGTTTCGGACGTGATCGAGACAGAAACCACCGCAGACAAAAGAGGTTCGCGCGGTACCATGCTCAGGCTGTCCGTGTCGCCGAAGCAGCGCCCGGACGCGGGCCAGCAATTCCTCGGCGCCGAAGGGTTTGGTGATGTAATCGTCGGCCCCTATGTCGAGCCCTTTGACCTTGTCGGCTTCCTCACCCCTGGCGGTCAGCATAATGATGGGGACGTCCGAGAACTCCCTGATGCGCCGGCACAGCTGGTAGCCATCAATCTCCGGCATCACCAGATCGAGCATGATGAGGTCCGGATTCTCGCGCTCGGCCAGCTCCAGGGCCGTCTTTCCTTCGTAGGCCGTCAGCACCCGATAGCCTACCGATTCCAAGTTGGCCTTAACGTACTTGACGAGACGCGGCTCGTCGTCCACCACCAACACGCTCTTGGGCTTCAATTCCTACCTCACTATTTGCAACATCATCAAGCCTTGACGGCCTGGTCAAGGGGCTCGACGCTTTCATCGAGCACCTCTCCGACATCGCTCAAGGGAAGTGTAAAATAAAAGGTGCTTCCTTTGCCAGGTGCGCTTTGCGCCCAAATCCCGCCCCCGTGCGCCTCCACCAGTGCCCGAGCGATGGAAAGTCCCAGGCCGCTGCCCCCGGCACGCCGCGTCAAGGGATTTTCCACGCGGTAGAAGCGGTCAAACACCCTGTCGAGCTGCTCCGGAGGAATGCCGACCCCCTGATCGGAAACGCCGATCAGGGCGCTGCGCCCATGAATCTCGCCCCGCACGACCACTTTCCCGCCGTCGGGAGAGTACTTCACGGCGTTCTCCAGCAGGTTGTGCAGGATCTGTTCGACGCGCCGCGGGTCGGCCTCCAGGATCGGGAATTTGGGAGGAAATTCCGCCACGAATTCGTGTTTCTTGGCGCGCGCCTGCCGCTCGGCCACCGCCTTTTGCGCGATGCGGTTCAGGAGAATCGGCTGCTTGAAAATGTTCAGAACCCCCGCCTCTACCTTGGAAGCTTCCAGCAAATTATCGATCAGCTCGCGGAGCTTGTCACTCTCCTCGTCGATGATTTCCAGGAACTCCTCGCGCGTCGCCTCATCCCACGCCGTGTCCTTGCGCAGCAGCGTCGTGGAGTATCCTTTGATGGAAGCCAGCGGGGTGCGTAGCTCGTGCGAAACGGTAGAGATAAACTCCGATTTCAGCTTGTCCGCTTCCTCCAGCGCGCGGGCGTGCTCCGCTTGCGCCAGAAGGCGCGCGTTCTCGATGGCCACGGCGATGCGATCGGCCAGAGCTTGCAGAAGCTTGAGCTGCGCTTCGTTGAAGCAATGTCCCGGCTGGAAGCTGTACACGATGAAGCTGCCCAGCATCTTGCTCTTGAAGAGCAGCGGGACGCAAATAGCCGAATAGAGGCCTTTGCCTTTGACCCCATCTCCACCCAAGTCGCGCAGGGCCTCACCATGGTCGCTATTCAGTAAAATCGGCTCGCCCGTCTCAAAGACCTTGCCCGGCAGCCCCTCTCCTACTTTGAGCCTGGCGTTGTAGCCAAGGGCCGGATCGAAGCCGAAGCTGGAGCGGGCCACCAGCACGTCGACCTTGGGGTCGTAGAGGAATAGCGAAGCGGAATCGGCCTGCTCGAAAAAAGGCGCGATCTTGCCGGCCACGGTCTCCACCAGCCTATCCACGTCGTGCGTCGAGGACAGGGCCTGCGAAATCTCATAGAGACAGGACAGTTCCCTCGTCCGCTCCTCGACCCGCGCCTCCAGGTCCTTGTTCCAGCTCTCGATCTCGGCCCGTGATTCCAGAAGCCGAGCGGTCATAGTGTCAAAGGACTTAGCCAGCACGCCCAGCTCGTCTCGGCCGCGTACGGGCACGGTGGCGGTCAGGTCGCCCGCGGCCACACACTGCGAAGCCGCCGTCAGCAGCTTGATAGGGCGGATTACACTTCGGGCGACCAGCCAGGCGAAGAACAGGCCACTCACGAAGGAAACGAGGGCAAAGAGGGCAATTCTATCGCGCAGCACGTGCGCCGCGGCAAAGGCCTCGGAAGCATCTTGCTCGACCGCTACTCCCCAGGAAGTGTTCTGCAGAGCCACGTAAGCCACCACGTCGTCCTGTATCTTCTTGCCATCCTGGTAGAAAGGATTCGACACGACAAAGGAATCCTGTCCCTTCGGCGGAGGGACGAGCTCGGAATGGTGCCACTCGCGAAGAACGTAATCGGGGTTGGTGCTGGCGATGACGATGCCCCGTTGATCCACTATCTGGGTGTGCCCCGTCTGGCCGGGCCGCATGCCCTGGATGATCTCGTTGATGTTGGGATAAGTGAGATCCATGGCGCCGCCCAGGACGCCGGTAGTTTTCCCCGCTCTATTCTTGATGGCCACGGTCAGCGAGACGATGGGCCTGCGGGTGCCCGGCGCCGCCACCACGCTGGAGATGCTCGGCCGGCCGGTCTCCAGGGTCTTGGCAATGTGCGGAAGGCTGGAGAGGTTCGTGCCCACGACCAGCGGATCGCTAGGCTCGGTGGCCAGGACGGTACCCTTCGCATCCAGTAGGAAAGCATTGGCCGTGAAAACCGGGCTTTCGCGGTAGAGGTCCTTGAGGGTCTTGCGCGCTCCCTCCAGGCTGGGGTCTTCCATGTCGATCAGACCGGGGCGGGCCCGTGTCTCCAGATCTTCGATGCCATGCTTGACCGTCTGATCGATCTGATTGGCGGCCATGCGGGCGATGATCAGTCGTTCGTCGAGGGCCCGCTCGGTGCTCTCGTTCACCGCCTCCAAACCAAAAAGGCTCAGCAGGCCGAAGCTCACCGAAAGGCCGAGCATCACGAATACGATGATCTTGGTTTGAAGGCTGACGCTGTTGGCAAGGCGCAGAATGAAGACCATTTCCCACGCTTCGGTTAACGATCAATCGAACAGGCGAGCGATGGAATCGAGGAAAACTGCCGGCCGACCTGGCAAACACTATCCCTCGCGACGAATCGTACCATAGGCAAAATGGACTAGTCAATAGCTGCGGGCGTGGGGTAACAGTTCAGTAATGCCTGTGGCACCACATTCTGCACCTGGGCCTGGCCCAGCCTCGGCTCACCTGGTCTGACGCGAAATCACTCGATTCATACGCCGGCATCAGATTTCTCCGGCGGCTCAACAAGGGTCATCTCCATTTGAAACTTCGCCGCATCCTCAGAATGGACCAGCCGGTGGCTGGCAATGCCGATTACTATACGAACTACTATACGAACGTATATGTGCGACTGGCGAAACCGGTCGATAATTAGTCCGGGACACAGGGTCGATCCTTGTGCCTTGGGGACGGACGGTCTATCGAAGTCGTGGAGGGCGTATTTGCCTATGGAGCGCTAGGGCCTAATGGGAGATGAAGAGGGGAGGACGGGTGAGTCGGAACGCGTACGGATATCATCGCAGATCACAGATGGCCCCGGTGTTTCAGGAAGATTGGGCAGACCACTTAGGGGGAGAAGGGGTATGAAGCTCACCATCTTTACGAAGCTCACAGGCGGCTTCGTCCTCGTCCTAGCATTGACAGGAATCGTCGGGTGGATTGGCTACGTCGGGTTTTCCAACATCGACAACACGTACAAACGCGAAATGTACGACAACGCCCTGGTGCCGATGAGCGACCTGGGGGAAGTCGCCGTCAGCTTTCACCGCATGAGGCTTAACCTCCTACAACTGATAATCAGCGTGGACGGCACCCAAGTCTCCGAGTTTCGGGCGAAGATGGCCGATCATGACAAGGAGTTGCAGGCCGGTGTAGACAAATACCGCAAGGGCCACCTGACACCGGCGGAAAAGGAGTGGGTGGCGAAATTCGACGGCGCCTGGTCGGTCTTCAAGACGGAGCGTGACAAGATCCTAGCACTGGAAGACAAGGGAAGGATAGCAGATGCCCTGACAGTGTTCAACGGTAGGGCTCAGGAGACAGCGCTTCAAGTGGACGGCGCGCTGAGTAAGCTGATCGCAATCAACGGCGGGTTGGCAGACCAGGCGAAAGTAAATGGGACTTCCGTGGTAGAACAGACGAAGTCGATGGAGTTGATGGTGATCGGCATCGCGGTCCTCATCGGCCTGGCAATTGCTTTCTTCCTGTCGCGGTCGATATCCGGCGGGGTCAGAGCGATGGCCAAAGCAGCGGAGGGCATTTCCGAGGGCGATCTGAATCAACGCGTCGAAGTCCACTCGAAGGACGAAATCGGAGACATGGCCAACGCGTTCACGCGCATGATTGGCTACCTCACGGCCATGTCCGATGTGGCCAATGCCATAGCCAGAGGAGACCTGACCAAAGAGGTGAAGCCCAAATCGAGCAAGGACGTGCTGGGCAACGACTTTGCGACGATGATTCACAACACGCGCGATGCCATCGCGCGTGTTAACGAATCGGCGGGGAACGTGGCCGCCTCTTCGCAGCAGCTTTCACAGGCAGCGAATCAGACGGGAGCGGCCACGCAGCAGATTTCCAACACCATCCAGGAAGTGGCCAACGGCGCTCAGACGCAAAACTCGATGGGTCGAATCGCCGCGAGTTCCATCAAACAGTTGACGCAAGCGATCAGCCAGATCGCCACCGGCGCGCAGGAGCAATCGAGATCGATTCAGGACACATCTTCAATGGTCGCCCGGATGTCCATGGCTATCGAGAGGGTGTCTAGTGCCAGTCAGATCGTCAATACCTCCGCTGCCAAGGCCAAGGAAGCGGCCGAGGCCGGCGCAATCGCGGTGACTCATTCCATCGAGGGCATGGAAAGCGTTCGAAGCAAGGTTGGCGTTTCGGCCCAAGAAGTGAAGGATGTGGTCGAGTACTCGGACCGCATCGGCAGGATAGTAGAGACGATCAACGACATAGCGGAGCAGACGAACCTGCTGGCCCTGAACGCGGCCATAGAGGCAGCGAGGGCTGGAGAGCACGGCAAAGGGTTTGCCGTGGTGGCGGACGAGGTCAGGAAGCTGGCGGAGGGAGCCGCACGAGCGACTAAGGAAGTAACTCAGCTAGTCCAGACGGTGCAGAGGGAAATCGACGAGGCGGTCGCGGCCATGGAAGAGGTGGCCAGGGTGGCAGAGGCAGGGTCGAAGCTATCGGGAGAGGCCGGCCGGTCGCTGCGGGAGATACTGGATGCGGTGCAGGACACGTCGGACCGGATGCAGGAGATCGCCAAAGCGGTATCGGAGATGAACCGGCTATCGGCCGATGTGGTCAAGTCGGTCGAGTCGGTGTCTGCGGTGGTGGAGGAGAACACCGCGGCTGCGGAGGAGATGGAGGCCGGGGCCCACGAGGTAAAGGGGGTGTTAGCCAGCGTGGCGGCGGTAAGGGAGAAGAACACGGCACTGGTGGGGGAGGTATCAGCGGGGACGGAGGAGATGTCGGCGCAGGTAGAGGAGGTGGTAGCATCCGCGGAGTCTTTGGCACAGATGGCGGAGGAGATGCGCGAGGTGGTGGCGCGGTTCAAGCTGGGTGATGAGCCGGCGCGGGGGGAGGTAGTGCAGCGCAAACGGAGGTTCGACTGGGCCAAGGAAGAACCCGTGGTAATAGCATCGAGGCCGCAGGCAAAACCGAGTCCGGCCTGAAGGGACGAGGCCTGATAGGCTTCTAGTGCCGATGGCACACGATTATTCCTCGAAGGTATCGAGGATGTCATCTCTCATTCAATTATCCCGCGATGGACCAAGACAGCCTTGGTCCACCCAGTGTCACAAGAAGTAGGTTGAGAACGTTGCTTCCAAGCAAGCCGTGACTGGACTCTGCAATAATGAACGGTCCACGAAAACGATAGCGATGGAACTCCACCGTTAGATCTGCTTCAAGGCAAGTCATTTGCTCCCCATCCAGGAACTGGATGAGAGCACTCCCAGGATGAGTTGCCGCCCCCACGTACTTAGCGACATCGAGGGGAATTAGGCTGACGTCGGCACCGGTATCGATCAGCAGCGGTACGTCATGATAGGAAGCATTGGCCGGGCCACGGACTACGGCACGAACAACGGGAGCAGGCGGCTCGAAATCACCCGATTCATATGCCAGCATCAGATTTCTTCGGCGGCTCGATAGGGGTCATCTCCATACGAAACTTGGCCCAGTCGAACCTCCGTTTGCGATACAGTTCTATGGGAACAAGCACAGCCACCTCGCGCCCACGTTGGGCGATAACGATCGGCTCTTGTCGCCGTCGCGCCCGCTCGACCAGGGAGCGAGCGTCGCGAGCCAGGTCGCTTATGGGATGAATCTCGGGGATCCTGATGGCCATTCCTCGCCTCCGAAATCGGTGTTCGTTCGCAATTTGGCATCTGAGCATGTGTTAAATACTTTATCACGATTCATGCCAGGGTGCAATGCGAACCTGACCGACCGCAGGGTGCGTGCGTCAGCCGTTGCAGCAGCCTTGACAGATCAAACCTCTCATGGTAACGTAAAACCACAGATCAGTAGTTGTATATAATTGAGAAGAGTACAACTATAGCGGCTAGAGAGCATCAGCTAATGGGGGGGGTAATAAGTTGTTATGGCCAGGCGTTTTTACAGTAGGGTGAGCCCCAAGGGGCAGATCACACTGCCGGCGGAGGTGCGCGAGAGGCTTGACATCAAGCCAAGAGACAGGGTCGCCATCGAGTTGGAGGACAACGTGGTAAGGATCATGCGCGGAAGCGGGTTGGAACGGTTCTGGCACTTCAGGTTGCCGGGACTGGGACAGCCCCCGCCGGGCCTCGGGTGGAAGGAGATTGAGGAGAGCGCCCACGAGGAGCACGCCGAACAGGCCGCCCGGGAAGGGTTGCGATAGGGTATGGATCTGGAGTTTCTCGACACCAACGTGATCATAGCGGCGGTTACCGACCACGAGCCCGACCAGAGGGACCGGGCCAGGGCTCTGCTCCGGCGGATGGAGGAGGGGCAGACGCTGGTGACCACGTGCGAGGGCGTGCTGGTCGAGGCGGTGCAGGTGCTCTCATCCAAGAGGAGCTACGGATGGGCGCGAGACGCCATCACGGAGTATCTGGGCGAGCTGCTAGACCTGAGCGGCCTTCATCTGGCCAACAAGCGCGTCTACCTACGCGCCCTGGAGCTTTACGCGTCGACGAAGATCGACTTCGTCGATGCCCTGAACGTCGCCCACATGGAGAAGGCGGACATCGGGCGGATCCTGAGCTTCGACCGCGACTTCGACAACCTGCCGGGGATCGACAGGAGAGAGCCGTAGTACCTTTGCCTGGTACCTGAACTTGGCGTAAAATGCGCACAAAGTGCCGGCAAGGATAGCGATGGCGCCCCGTACGACGGGTGCACTCCAAATCGGACAGACCACCTACGAGTTGATCCCTAGAATCCTGCCATCCACTATGTGGTAGGTCACGTCGGCATAATCGCTCACCACCGGGTCGTGGGTGGCCACTATGGCCGTTACGCCGCTTTGGTCGACGATCCGGCGGAAGAGGGTGATGATGCCCAGGCCGGTGACGCTGTCCAGGTCGCCCGTCGGCTCGTCGGCCAGCAGGATGGAAGGGGAATTGGCCAGGGATCGCGCGATGCTGACGCGCTGCTGCTCGCCACCGGATAGCTCGAAGGGGCGGTGTTTTGATTTGTCCGCCAGGCCTACTATGGATAGTAGCTCCATCACTCGGGAGCGGCGCCGTCGAATGGGCCAGCCGCCCAGCCTGAGGGCGAGCTCCACGTTTTCGTAAGCTGAGAACGTGGGCAAGAGGGAGAAAGCCTGGAACACGAAGCCGAATTCCCGGCGGCGCAATGAGGTCAATCGATCGTCCGAGAGCGCGGCCAGATTGGTTCCGCTGATCTCGACGACTCCGGTACTGGGCGTGTCCAGGCCGCCCAGGATGTTCAGCAGGGTGGTCTTGCCCGATCCCGAGCGGCCGCGCAGGGCCACCAGGGTGCCTTTCTCCACGATCAATTCGACGCCCCGCAGGGCGTGCACCGCCGTCGATCCCGATCCGTAGACCCGAGCTATGTTCCTGGCCACCACTGTCGGCTCTTTCAGGGACTCTTTCATGGCTTCATCACGCCCGTCTCGTCCTCGCTTACGCCACCTTGGACAACGCCGTCTTGCGCCGGAAGTATCACCAGCTGGCCGTCGCGAGCTTCGACCCGCACCCGACCCCTGAGGCCGAACTTCTCCACCAGGTCGGCGGGAATCTGCAGACGGCCGGCGGAGTCCAGCACCACCAGTTCCTCCAGGTGCTCCTTGCGCTCTTCCCCTGCCTGCTCATCCACCCTGCGCTTGACCTCGGTGCTCACCTTCCCGTCGCGCACGTGCACCACGCGGTCCACCTCCGAAGCGACGTTCCGGTCGTGGCTGACGATGATGACCGTGGTGCCGAACTCCTTATTGATCCAGCGAAAGAGCGAGTAAATGGCCGCCGCCGTGTCGGAGTCGACCTCCCCCGTGGGTTCGTCGGCCAGGACCAACTGCGGCCGGTTGACCATGGCGACGGCGATGGCAACCCGCTGCTGCTCGCCGCCCGATAGCTCGGCCGTGCGGTGCTGCATTCGCTCGCCGAGTCCCACGGCGGTTAGAAGCTCCCGCGCCCATGAGGCACCTCTCTTCTGCGCGCCGCCGGAGATCAGCATGGGCAGCTGCACGTTTTCCAGGGCGGTCAGGTAGGGAATGAGATTACGGCTGCTTTGCTGCCAGACAAATCCCACCTGCTCGCGGCGATACCTGGCCAGCTCGTCGTCCGAAAGCTCCAGCAGGTTTTGGCGGCCGACGAAGACCCTCCCCGCCGAAGGGCGATCGAGCCCGCCCAGGATGTTCAGCAGGGTGCTCTTGCCACTCCCGCTATTGCCCACTATCGCCAACAGCTCGCCCCGGCGCACTTCGAGGTCGAGCCCCTGCAGCGCCACTGTTTCGAGATCGACGATCTTGTATATCTTGACCAGCCCCTGGCAAACGACGTAGTGGCTCTCGCCCACCTCCGGGGCCCACCCGGTCTCGTCGGGTTCGGGCCAGGAATCCCGGGAACTGTTCGCCGTGCGCGCGAAGCGCGGCAGCCTGGCAACGCGAGAAAGGAGACGTCCTCTCATCCACGCTCCTCCCCGAACTTGATCGCCTCATGGATTCGCACCCGGCTCAAGAGCCACAAGCTGGGAGGCAGCGAGATGACGAAGAACGCCAGCAGGATGAGGAAAAGCTTGAGAACGTCGCCCCAGGCCGTCACCACCACAAAGGGGGGCACGCCGGCGTGCAGCTCGGCCTTGATCTGAAGGAAGGGAATGTAGATCCAGGCGGTAACCAGGGCCAGCGCCGTACCCGCGATGATGCCCAGCGCCACCAGGAGAACCTGCTCCACCAGGTACATCGCCGCCAGCTGCCGCAGAGAGAGCCCGATGGCTCGCAGGATGCCGAGCTGCTGCAGTCGACGCCGGAAGGAAAGGTAAGAGAACTGGAACAAGTTCAGCGTGGTGAGCAGCGTGGCCACGATAAAACCCGCCGAAAGAATGCCCAGGACGCCCACGCGCGTTAGGTCCTCTCGGCGCTTCGAAGCCACCTGCCCCAGGCTCTCCGACCGCACCACGGGTATGTCCCGCGAGGAAAGCTCGTCGATGGTCGCCTGAGCCCGCGCTCCCGGACGCAGCTTCGCCCAGACCTCGTAGGGCTGGGAGCCCAGGTAGGTGAATAGGTAGTCGATGTTGGTGATGAGGAACCGGCCGTCGTCGGGATAGAGCGTGGGGAAGTAGTCCACGTAGCCGGTTATCGTGAAATCGACCGGCTGGTTCTTGAAGTTCACCGTCAGCTGATCGCCGATCCGCAGCTTGTAAGCATCCATCAGTCGGCGGTCCACAATCACCCCGGTCTCGTCCAAAAGCAGGCCGTTCAAAAGGCCTTGAAGGGGCTCGGGAGCATAGTCGGAGCGCCAACTGCCTACCTGGGCGAAGTCCATCGGATCGACGCCCAGTACATTTACCTCGCCGCCTCGCGCGCCGGCCCTCTCGGTTCCCTTCAGACGGAGCACCCTGGAGGCCACTTCGACGCCCGGCACCGAGAGGTGCTCCCCAACCGGCACCATGGTCCATTCCTGGGTCTCGTCGTCGTAGGCCCCCGACTCGCCCAAACGCAGATCGGCCCCCACCTGGTAGGCCGCCGCGTCGTCGTAGTTCCGGTCGATGGTCGCCGCCAGGGAGGCGCTGAAGCCCCCGAGGCCGATGGTGAGCGTCAGCAGCAGGATCAGCACGGTGCACTGGCTCGATTGCCGCGCTATCTGGCGCAGGACCACCAATAGCACGACGTTGGCAAGTGGGCCGATCACCCGCTCTAGAGCCGCCACCAACAGCGGGAATAGGCGCAAGAAGGCGAACGCGACGGCGAAGATGAAGAAGGCGGGGGCCAGAAGGAGCAGAGGATCGGAAAACACGTCGCCGGCATCGCCCACCGGAAGGACCGTACGCCTCTCGGTGAGCAGGAAGTAGGCGTAAGCCGCGATCGGCAGGGGGATCAGATCGAGGTAGTAGCGGCGAACGAAGCCGGCGCGCAGCGCCCGCGCCACGGTTTGCTTGTAGGTAACGATCGAATGGGAGGAGGCCTCCAGAGCCGGCATAAGCGCCGCCGAGATCGACAGCACGGCGGCGATCAACGCGAACAGGTAGATGTCCGGGCCCAAACGAGTGGGCAGCACTCCTCGGCCGCCAAAGACCAGGAACGAGGTCACCTGCCCCACCAGCTGAGCAAACCCGATCCCCAGCAGCGGCCCCACGGCAATGCCCACCAACCCCAACATAGACCATTCGAGCAAGTACATCCCCAGGATGCTGCGCGCGGTCGCTCCACGGCTGCGCAAGGTGGCGATTTCATCCCCCTGCCTTTCCACCACCAGTCGCGCCGAGGACGTGACGAATTGCAGCGTGATGGCCAGTATAGGCGCGGAGATAACGAAGAGGAGGATTTTGAAGAAGAAGCTCTTTTGGCGGTAGGACTCCAGTATCCCCTCGGGAGAGGCATCTACCCTCAGGCCCCTCAATTGCGCCTGGGCGCTATTTCGCAGCTGCTGGAGGCCGGCAAGCAGCGGCTCTACGTCCGCGATCCGCACCTTGCTCGTATCGAACACGGTGTACCAATCGTATTCACGTATGGCGCGCGGATCCATCGCCGGCAATCGGTTGAAGAAGTCCTCCTCGCTCAGAAAGAAAGCATCCTTGAAGTAGCTCGTGCGGTTGAACCAGTAGGGCTCCTCCTCGTCATTGGGATTCCAGCGACCGACTACCCGAATGGGGATGGTGATTTGGCTGCCCTGCTGCTGTGCCACCAGGAGCTTCACCCGATCCCCGACGCCGATGCCAAGCTCGTCCAGTCCCTGGGTAGACATCAGCGCCTCCAGCTCGTTCTCCGACCCGCTCCCCGCCCGCGGGGACCGACCCTCCAGTATCTGTATGTGCTCGGAAAAGCCCTGGAGAAAGGCGACGAAGCCTTTCCCGGAGGTATCGTAGACCGCTAGGCCCGCGTCGGGATCATCGAACAGAAGCTGATAAGGATCGCTCTGTGCGTAGCGCACCGCCTGGGACGTCGCCAGGCCGGGCAGCGAAGAGGCTTGCGTCTGCACGAAGGAATTTACCCGACTGTACGCTTCGGAGGACAGGGGTTGAGAAGCCCTGCCACCCACGTAGCTGAGAAGCAGCGCCGACTTGGGCATCACCTGATCCGCCGAGGGGGAGCCCAGCTCGCGTCGCAGGCCCTGGGAGCTGATAGCCTCGGAATACATCAGCACGCCGGTAACGAGCGAAGTAGCGGTGATAATGCCAAACAGACTCATCGCCACCAGCAGAGGGTTGTTCACCAAGCGCTTGCCGACTATGCCGACGAACGGCAGCACGGAGCCCGGGGATAGCGCCACAGGCGGCGCGATTCGGCCGGCGAAGGTACTCATCGGACTATTGACCGGCCAGCACGGTCTGGCCTTCCGTCAACCCGGCCAGGATCTCGGCTTCGGTGTCGGTCACTATGCCCACCCTGACGTTGGCCGACCGGCGCATCGTGCCGTCCATATACTCGACAAACTGGCGCTTGCCCACGGTCTTGACGGCCTTGGCGGGCACGATGAGAACATCATCTTTTTTCTGGACCGTTATGGTCGCTCTGGCCAGCATTCCCATCTGAGCGCCGGCTTTGGTCCACTCCACCTCGATCTGAACCGTGCGATCCACCTGCTGATCGCCCTGGACGCTGCGGCGGCTCGGCACGCCGACCACCGTCCCCTGCAGCTTGGTTCCCGGCAGGTTATCTACCATCATCTCCACCGCCTGCCCGACGGCTACCTTGGGAATATCGGATTCCAGTAGGTCGCCGCGGACCAGGAGATCCGAAGGATCGGCGATAGTGATGACCTGCTGATAGGCGTTGACCTGGTCGCCGATCTTGCCTCTCACCCCGATGGCCTTCCCGTCAAACGGGGCGACGATCTTGGTCTGCTCGATCTGGGTCTTAAGGTCGTCCACGCTGGTTTGAGCCTGATCGACCGCCTTCTCGAGCAAGGTTATCTCGTAATCGTCGTTGCCGCCCAGCTGCTTGGCGGCGTAATCCACCTTGGCCTTGTCCAGGGAGAGGTGGGCGTTGGTAACGGCCCGCTCGGCTTCGGCTACGTGGTAGCTCGGGGGCAGCGCTTTTTTGGCTTCGAGATCGGCCTTGGCCTTGCGCAGCGCCTCTTCGGCCTTGTCCACTTGACTCTGGGCCTGGATCAGCGTCGCATCCGCGTCACCCTGCGCCGTCTTGAGCCTTTCCTTGGCCGCCAGCAGGTTGTTGTAGTGTCGGTCCAGCTCGACCTTGTCGATCTCGCCACGCTCGAACTTTTTCAGCTGAATGCCGTAGTTGTTCTCGTACCAGCTAACCTCGTTCTCCAGGCCCCGCACGTTCTGGGACACGGTCGGGCTGGCCTGCGTCTTCTCCAGGTTGCGTTTGGCGTTGTCCAGGGCCTGGGTCGCGTCGCGGAGGGCGCTCTCCGCCACTTCTACGGGAGTGGGGCCGGCCTTCACCGCCTCCAGGTCTGATTCCGCCTTGGAAACCGCCGCCTCCGCCTGGCGCACCGCCAGCTTAGCCGTCTCCAGCTCTATCTTGCGCCGGGCTTCGGCATCGCCGAGCCTGGACTTCGCCTGGTCCAACTTCACCTTGGCAGTGTCGAGGCTGACCTGCGCCGCCGCCAGGCGGCTTTCGAGGTCGCCCGTATCCAGCTGAGCCAGCAGCTGGCCCGTGGTGACCTCCTGACCGGATTTCACCTTGATGGCCTTCAGGCGGCCGCCGGCCGAGAAGTACAGGTCGGCCTCCCGCGTCGCGGAGACCCTCCCCAGCAGCCTCACGGTTTCGACAATCGAAGCGCGCGTGACGATCACAGTGGGGCCCGACGACGTCTTGGCCGCCCGCGCGGCCGGCGTCGGCGTGGGGCTCGGTGCGCCGGGCAGGAACGAGCAGGCCACTGAGGTGGAGAGGACCAATAGCACGGCGCAGAGCGCGGCGAGAGTAATGCACCGAGAGACAATGTGGGATATAGGCGGCTGATCGGCCGACCCAATGGTCCCCTCTCCCTCTTGTAGAGGGAGAGGGCTAGGGTGAGGGTGTCGGTAGTCGCTAGCAACACTTAGGATTTGATTACCGGCACGTATTGACTTGGTTGGAGGCTGAGCCAAAGGAAATGTCTGGGGCACTGACAGGTGAACCCTCACCCTAGCCCTCTCCCTTTGCGAAGGGAGAGGGGACACTTCCCACGCGCCCGAGAGATGAGGGGCGATGCCAGACCTATCCCAATCGCTAACCAAGAACCGACCCACCCTGGCACACCAAACGCTCAACCACCTCATTGCTTGTTCAATACCTCATCCAGCGCATCCGATGCCTCCTTGACCGCTTCCTCGGGACTCTTGGTGCCTTGCTGCAGTGGATTCAGGAGCTTCTCGTAGAACACCCTCATCGCGTCGCTTTTGCCCGAAATGAAGAACGGCAAAGCGCGCGCGTATTCCAGGGAGTTGAGGATGACCGGGACGTCCTCTTCGGCGAGGTTCGGGTTGATCTCACGTAGCTTTTTGGCCAGGGAGCGGCGTGCCGGCACCGCGATACTCTTCTGCATCTCCTCCGCCAGAGCGACCATGGCTTTGTAGGCCAGGGGTCCATCCTGCGCCCGGCCGGTCATAGCTATGGCGACCTGCACATCCATGAGCGTAGCGTGAACCTTGCCCCGCGGTAGCTCCACCAGTCTAATAGGGCGATCCCCACCTCGCGAGAAAGGAAAGCCCATGTAGGGGCTGCCGGCGTTGGTCATTATCTGCATCGCCACTCTCCCCCCGGGGCCGAAGATCGGCGGCACCTCCCCCGGCTTCACGGGCACTGGCTTGGTCATCATTGGGGCACGAGCGGCCGACATCTTGTCGCCCGGCTTGGGCATCGGCGGGACCACCTTGTAAGTGTTCATAAGGTCGTAGTAGAACTTGACGGCTTCCAGCGCGGCCGGCTCGTTGAGCAGGTAAAAGAGGCCGTCTTTGCTCACCAGGTCTCCCCCGTTCTGCCAGATGAAGGCCGGCAATAGCAACGGTCCCGCCAGGTTCAAGGCGTACACGTCGTTCTGCGGGTCATCCTTGGCTTTGGTGACCTGGCGCGCCAGCCCCAGGAAGGTGGACCAGTCCCAGCTCGATTCCGGCACGGGGACGCCGGCATCGTCGAAGACCCTCTTATCGTACATCATCACCGTCGGCGCCACCGCCACCGGCAACCCGTAAAGACGATCTCGGTCGCGCAGGACGTCGAGGGCTCCCGGGAAATAATCGTCCTGCTTCACGTTGCGGTCGCTGCGGACGAAGTTATCCAATGGCTGAAGCAGATCGTTTTCAATCGAGCTCGAAAATTCGTAGGTGCTGGAGAACAGGACCACGTCGGGCGGAGGGTCCTGGCCCAGCGCCTGTTCCAGGGCCGACACGGTAGGAGGAGCATTCTGTGGCTCCATCATCATCCCCGGCTCGGGTTGCTGCGGGCTCACCGTCACGACCTTTATGTCAAGATCGGGCGTATTCCTGTTAACCTCCAGCGCGGCCTGATAGAGCGACAGGATGGCCGGAGGCGCGCCCCCGCCGGGGAAGGTCAGGGCAGCGACCCTAACGGTAGCAGAGGACTTGCGCGAGGGGCTGGTGCTGCAACCGATGGCCGGCATCAGAGCCAGCATCGAAACCAGAGCGATGATAACGATTCGCCTCATCGATGAACCTCCTTGAATCGGGCAAGGCCATTATTATCCAGAATCGAGGTGCAGTCAACAAACAGGCCACGTTTGAATAACGAGCAAGCTCTGCCCACGGTCACGCTCAAGTGTAGGCGGAATCGTCTTTCACGGCACCGGCCATGAGAAGGGAATCGAGCCTGACCAGATGGCGAGTATGCGGCCCGGACGATTTGCCAGGCAGGAAATCATGCTTACTAGCGTGTGCCAGCCTACCATATTGCCACTGGAATCTGTAACGTTTCTATGGTAATATGTGTTAAGTAATATGCCGAACATCCCCATAATCCCTTTTCCCACACCCTAAAGGGCGTTGGTGTCAACGCCCGGTCTAGCTACGCCCGCTGGCCCTGGCGCTTGGATTTGGCCTGAGACAATCCTAAGTGATACAATTACATCTTAGCGATAAGGCAACGTGGGAGCGCCCGTGAACGTCCAGTTCCGCAACCTGCCCAGCGTCGACAGGGTTATGCAGGATAACCGAATAATATTGTTGTCGCAGGAACATTCGCGCTCGCTTGTGCTGGGGGCAGTGCGCGAGGTCCTGGAAGAAGTCCGAGAGCGAATCGGCGAGGGAAGCGCGTGCCCGGAATTCGAGGAAATCGTGGGGAGCGTTATCTCCCGAGCCACCTCCATCTGGACTCCCAGCCTGCGGCCGGTCATTAACGCGACTGGTGTGATCATCCATACCAATCTCGGACGTTCGCCTCTTTCGAAAGAAGCGTGCCAAGCCATGACGCTGGCCAGCTGTTCCTTCAGCAATCTCGAGTTCGACTTGGACGAGGGCAAGCGGGGATCGAGGCACACGCACGTCGAAGATCTTCTCATCCACACTACCGGAGCCGAGGCGGGCTTCGCGGTGAACAACAACGCCGCCGCCGTGCTATTGACTCTCTCCACCCTCGCACGCTCGAAAGAGGCCATCCTTAGTAGAGGCCAGTCGGTCGAAATCGGCGGCGGTTTTCGGGTGCCGGATGTGATGCGGCAAAGCGGAGCCAGGCTCGTCGAGGTGGGCACCACCAACAAGACCTACGTTTCCGACTACGAATCCGCCATCGGCCCGCGCACCGGCGTCCTCCTGCGAGTACATTCCAGCAACTTCCGCATCGCCGGGTTCACCCACTCGACCTCGCTTTCAGACCTGGTCGAATTGGGGAGAAAGTACGACGTGCCGGTGGTGGACGATCTCGGCAGCGGAGCCCTTCTGGACACCACCCGGTTCGGCCTGGGCCACGAGCCGATGGTGCAGGAGAGCGTGGCCGCCGGAGCGGACGTGGTCTGCTTCAGCGGCGACAAGCTGCTGGGCGGACCGCAGGCGGGCATCATGGTAGGCAAGAGGCAATGCATAGAGCGCCTCAAGAAGCATCCTCTGGCCCGAGCGGTACGTCTGGATAAATCCAGTATCGCCGGCCTGGGCGCCACCCTGATGCACTATCTGAACCAGGACGCCGTCGATAGCATTCCCGTCTGGCGCATGATCGCCAGGAGTGTCGACGAGCTGGATGCACGGGCGCGCCGGTGGAGGTCGCGGCTGGATGGCCTCCCAGCCGACATCACAGTCGTCGACGGACAGTCCACCGTGGGCGGTGGATCGCTACCGGACGAAGTGCTGCCGACGAAGCTTCTGGCCATCCGGCCTCTTTTACCTGGAGATAGCCGAGCGGGAGCGTCGCCCACGGGCGTCGTCGGCGCGTTGGCCGGTCGGCTGCGTCGGGCATCGCCGGCGGTCGTCGCTAGAGTCGATCGAGGCGTATTGCTTCTAGATCCGAGGACCGTCCTTCCTGAAGAGGACGAGCTGTTGATCACAGTGGTGAGACTGGCCGTTTCTGGTCCAGCCTGAGACAACCGGAAAGAGACGGGGAAGGCGATAGCGCCCTCGTCTCAGATCGCAGATCCTGGCCAACCCGGAAGGTTTGGGGGGAGGGGAGGAAAAATGAACAGGCGAAGAAACCGTTCCGCGGACTGCCATCCAATTTTCAGCATCTTCGACTCGCCGGATTTGCGGGCCGATGCCAAACCGGATAACCTGGCAGAGGTAATCGAAGCGCTTGAAGAGAAGTTCCCTCACAATCGCGAGCACTCGGACAGAGTTGTGGAGTACGCTAGACTAATAGCGCGCGAGCTTTCGATCCAGGGGAAACACGTCATCACCATTTGCCGGGCGGCCTGCTTGCACGACGTCGGCAAGATCGCGGTTCCCGGAGAGATACTGACCAAGCCCGGGGCACTCGACGAGAGAGAACGCGAGATAATCAAGAGGCATCCGGAGGCCGCGGCTCGCCTGCTGCAGGCATTGCTGTACCCCCAGGAATGCATCGACCTGGTATATCACCACCACGAGTGGTTCAATGGAGATGGCTATCCGGATCACGCCGAGGGCTCGGATATACCCCTCGGATCCCGGGTCATCGCGGTGGCGGATGCCTTCGACGCCATGACCTCGGATCGCCCATATCGCAAGGCGATGTCTCTCGAAGACGCCAAGAAAGAGATCTGCGACTGCGCGGGGTCTCAATTCGATCCTGAAGTCGTCGAGGCTCTCGACCGAGCCCACGAGAAAGGGATTCTGTCAAATAAATCTTAAGGCTGTCAATTATTACTAAGCCAAACAATAACCAACACATAGGGATGAAGCATTGTTTACTATAGGCACGGCGGGACACGTCGATCACGGAAAATCGACACTTATCAAGGCCCTCACCGGCATCGACCCCGATCGGCTCCGAGAGGAAAAGGAACGGGGGATGACCATCGATCTGGGCTTTGCCTGGCTTCGGCTCCCCAACGGCAGCGAGATAAGCATTGTAGACGTGCCCGGGCACGAGCGATTCATCAAGAACATGCTCGCGGGCGTGGGAGGCATCGACCTGGCGCTGCTGGTTATCGCCGCCGACGAGGGGGTAATGCCCCAAACCAAAGAACATCTCGACATCCTGGATCTCCTGCAGGTCAAGCGAGGTCTGGTGGCCGTTACCAAGAAGGAGCTGGTCGACGAGGAATGGCTGGAGATGGTCGCGTCCGACATCGAGGATCACCTCAAGGGCACCGTGCTGGCCAAGGCGCCCATTATCTCAGTCTCGGCCATGACCGGGGAGGGGATTCCGGAGCTGGTGGAGACCCTAGAGAAAATGCTGGCCGATACCCCGCCCAAGTCCGACGTCGGGCGACCCAGGCTGCCGATAGATCGAGTGTTCACCCTTTCGGGATTCGGAACGGTCGTCACCGGCACCCTGGTGGATGGTACCCTGCAGGCCGGGCAGGAAGTCGAGATCCAGCCCGCCGGTCTGAAGAGCCGCATCCGCGGGCTGCAAACCCACAAGCTCAAGGTCGAGGTGGCAACCCCCGGCAGCCGGGTCGCGGTCAACCTGGCCTCGCTGGCAACCACCGATCTCCAGCGCGGAGACGTCGTCACTTCGCCCCGCTGGCTCGTTCCCACCCAGCGTCTGGACGCGCACTTGCGGGTGGTGCGCGCCTTTCCCAAGCCGCTCCAGCACGGCGCGCGGGTAAGCTTCCACAGCGGGTCGGCTGAGGCCAATGCCGTCGTGGGAGTTTTGGGCGTCGACGTGATCGAGCCGGGCCACGACGCCTGGGTGCAGATCCGGCTGGACCAGCCCGTAGCGGTAGTAAAAGGCGATTTCTTCGTCATCCGCACCCCTAACGCCACCGTCGGAGGAGGTCAGATCATCGATCCCCATCCCAAGCGACACAAACGCTTCCAGACTGGGATCGTCGAGAACCTGGAGATACTTCGGCGGGGCTCACCGGAGGAGGTCGTCCTGCAAGCCGTCGACGGAAAGCAGCCGGTCGATCTCAATTCCGTCGTTCACGTCACCGGCCTCGCCGCCGATCGAGTGAAAGACATCCTGGCCTCCCTCGTATCCTCCGGGCAGGCGCTGCGGCTGAATGAACACTATCTTTCACAAGCGGCATGGGCCAGGCTCTCCGGCCAGGCCCTGGACTTGTTGCGCGCCTACCACAGGCAACACCCGCTGCGTCCGGGGATGGCTCGGGAGGAAGTGAAAAGCAAGCTGGCGCTGCCGACAAAGCTCTTCGGCGAGGTCATTCAGCGGCTGATCCAGGAACGGAGAATCGCCGAACAGAACACCACCCTCAGACTTTTCGAACACGAGGTGAGATTCACCCCGGATCAGGAACTTAAGATAAAGCTGCTGAACGAGGCGCTGGGCGAGAATCCCTATTCGCCGCCGTCTTCGTCGGAGCTGGCGCAGCGTCTGGGCTTCGATGCGAACCTCCTGGCCGCGCTGCTGGAGCAGGGAATGCTGGTCAAGCTGGACGATAGTATTATCCTTCTTCCCGCGGCCTACCGGGAAATGGTAGACCGCATAGTAGCCCACCTGCAGGCGAAAGGCAGCGTCACCGTGGCCGAGGTCCGCGATATGTTCGGCTCCAGCCGGAAATACGTGCTGGCCCTCCTGGAGCATCTCGACGATCAGAAGGTAACACGCCGCGTGGGAGACGAGAGGGTCTTGCGCTAGCCCGATGGTCCAATTGACAAGCCTCGCCGCCGGCGGCTATACTCTCAAAAAGGTACCTCACGCAGTCATTAGCTTTCCGGTCGTCCACTAGAAGGATGGGGTTATGTCAGATTATCGTAAGACTTTGGGAACGGGTCTGGTTGTTGCCGTAGGAGCCGGCGCGGTTTGGGCGGCTGGTAAGTACCTGGCCAAGGGAGAGAAGAAACTCATCGATTGGAACCGCGTCAGGCGGATCGCGGTGAACAACTCGCGGCAGTCCGTCTTAGGATACCCTTTTTCCAAGAGGGTCCTCACCGAGAAATATAGCGAGATGGTTCGCAAGGCCGAGCAGCCCATCTCGGAGTACACCGGCCAGAAGATGCCGAAGCCGCTCGAATCCATCCACGTTTTCGACCGGGTGGATTGGATCGATGCCAACATAACCAGCTTCCAGGAAATGTTCGAGCCTTTCGAGAAGCTCAACCGGCAGGTGTCCGGGAACGCGTCGGGAGCGGCCTTCCTGATGGGAAGCCTGAACCAGATGCTTCTCAGCAGCCAGATGGGAATCCTGATGGGCTATCTGGCGCAACGCGTGCTGGGGCAGTACGACCTCTCTCTGTTCGGGAAAGAGCCCGCTGAGAGCGGAAAGCTCTTCTTCGTCGAGCCCAACATCTTCGATCTGGAGCAACGGCTGGGCCTCGATCCCGAAGAGTTCAGGATGTGGGTAAGCCTGCACGAGCTGACCCACGCCTTTGAATTCGAGGCCCATTCCTGGGTGCGCGGCTACCTACAGTCGTTGATGAACCGTTACCTCCGCAGTGTCAGCTCCGACCTTTTCCAGATGCACTCGCACAACTCGGGATTCCGGAGCCTGGTCGGCCGGGTCGGAACCAACCTTTTGAAGAGCAGCCACATCCTGGAGCTGCTGATGACGCCGGAGCAGCGCCACCTCTTCAGCCAGCTTCAGGCCATCATGTGCCTGCTGGAAGGCTACAGCAACCACGTGATGCAGGCCATCGGCAAGTCACTCCTACCGGGATACGACGAGCTCAAGGCCCGCTTCGACGAGCGCGGCAAGAACAAGAGCGCGGCGGAGCGCTTCTTCACCAAGCTGACCGGTCTCGACATCAAGCTCGAGCAGTACGTCCTGGGCGAGCGATTCGTCAACGACATCGTAGCCGAGAGAGGGATCGAATTCCTCAACCAGGTCTGGCAGTCCCCCATGTGCCTACCGACCCTCGACGAGGTACGCGCCCCGGCCAAATGGATTACCCGGATGGACCGCCTGGCCGCGGCGTAGGGACACGCCGTGCTGAAGCCCGATCGCGCCACGCTTCTTGCCAATCGCTTGCCGTCCCTCTTCGAGAGAGATTCGAGGATCTGACACTTGACTCTTGACCTGGGCCCGCTCTCGAAACAAATAAAGCAAATGGGGGAGGAAGCCCGGGCCAACGCGGCCGCCGAGCAAAGCCACCTGGTTCAGGCGCTGGGCGCTCTTCGCGAGGGCGCCGAAGACGTGGATGCCCTCAGGGTCAAGATCGAAAGCAGCCAGCCCTACTTTCTCGCCGCCCGCCCGCTAGAGCGGTTGGATGCTCGCCACCCGGCGCCACAGAGTCCGAACGACTACGTCGTCATCGCCTCCGATGGCTCGCAAATCGAGCCCGACCGCCACGGCATGGCCCTGTGCTATCTCATAAATGTGGGGCTCGCTCTGCTGCGCTACGGGGGAAACGCGGGGGCGATGCTGCGCAGCAGGCCGTTTTTGCATTTCGCGGAAGACGACCTCTACGTTGTCTCCAATAACCGTCGCATCCTGATCCAGGGACACCTCCTGGCCGTCAAACGGAGCATAGCCGAGACCGACGCGCTGGTCGAAATGGCGCGCCGGATGGAGTCCTCCCTGCCCATCGTGTGCCTGCAGGACGGCACCCTGGTGCTGCAAACCCTCGAAGGCTGGGGGCTTGAAGCTGAGGTCCGTGACGAAATGTTGCAGCAGTTTCTGCGTGGGATCGACGACCTCCGCCGGATACGCCTTCCCCTGGCCAGCTACATAAGCCGTCCGCGCAGCGCCGAAGTTGCCGGCCTGCTCAGGATTCTGGTGTGCCCGCACCAGGTCGCCGACTGCAGCCGGCTTTGCCGCGAGGCAATTCCCTCCAACGCGCAGCCTTGCGGTTGGCTCGACGGGACCTCCGATCGCTTCATCTTCCGGGAGCTGCCGCTGGGCGAAGGGGAACGCTCGGCCCTGTTCCTGGCCGCCTCGGGAATATCCCTCCAGCGTTACCTGGAGAACAAAGTGCACTTCTTCTTCCTCAACACCGGCAGAGAGATAGCTCGTGTTGAAGTGCCAGAGTGGGTGGCGCGTGATGCGGTCCTCTTGAACGCGGTTCACGCGGTTGTTCTGGACCAGTCCCGACGGGGGGGAGGATACCCGCGAGCCCTTTCCGAGGCTCACGAGAAAGCGGTCATCACCGCCGCCGACCGCGAAACCTTCTGGAAACTGGTAGAATCGGCCATGCTCGGGACCGGTGTGCCGGTGGCTACATCTGAAAAGCTGAAAAGCAAACGACTGCGGGGGATTTAGCGCTGCTGCTGCATTGAAGTGTATAGACGAGTGATGGCTAGTATGAACAACTTGGTCATTTACGTGGGATCGGGAAGGGGCTGGCTACAAGCTGAAGCGCTGACCAGGCTGACCACTTCCCGCTAAAGAGGAGACCTGCGACCAAATAATCAAGTTGCTGCTTCACGGCACGTTTGAGCCAACCCGTGATTTGGATAGCACTTACTCCAAGACTTGGAACAACAATCGCACACGTTCTCTCGCTACTCGGCAGCTTGAATGAAGTATAATATGGTCAGATATTCAATGGAGGAGCCAACAGGGCATTGTGTATAATGGTTGCAGCAGTGGGACTTGTTGTTGGCGTGGCACGGGGTGCAGAAGCGTCCTGCATCACACGTGTCACTTCTGCCTACAGGCATGGATTGGGCGACGAGTCGTGAGCGAGATTACCAGAGTCGAGGATCAAAAGCTTGCCGAAATCGTGCGTCGGCTGGTGGACGCACTACGCCCAGACCGCATCTACTTGTTTGGGTCGCAGGCGAGAGGTCAAGCTACAGATGAAAGCGACTACGATATCCTAGTTGTAGTCAGGGAAGTCGCGAGAGAGCCGTACTTGCTGGAGCGGCAGGCGTATCGATCACTCCTCGGGTTAGGAACGCCAGTGGACGTAGTGGTGATGAGTCGGGACTACTTCGAGCGACGCCGCGGGGTAGTCGCCTCGTTGCCCGCCACTGTGGAGCGCGAAGGGAAACTGCTATATGCAGCCTGAAATGACCGAGGAAACGCGGGCCTGGCTATTCAAGGCAGAGCAAGACCTGGAGGCTGCGGAAGTTCTGCTCGCTCGACGTCCCCCGCTAATCGAGCCGGCGCTTTTTCACTGCCAGCAAGCCGCAGAAAAGTCGTTGAAGGCCTACCTGGTGTGGCACAACCAGCCTTTCGCGAAGACACACGATCTCGTAGCGCTCTTGAGTCTCTGCATTAGCATCGAGCCACAGTTTACTGCATTAGAGGCCGCCACAGTGGCACTAACCCCTCTCGCGGTTTCTTTTCGCTATCCGGGTGAAGTTCCCACTCCCACAGAGCAGCACTCCAACGAGGCATTGAAGCTGGCGCGAGATGTCTTCTCTTTTGTGCTTGGGCGCCTTCCTCCCGATGTCACTGCGCAGCCCTGAATAGTTTTCGCAGCGCCTGCAGCTATTGACAGTTGCTCGCAGGTTGTAGTAACTTCCGCTTATCGCGACGATCGGAGCATCTCATATGCACAAGGGACTAGACCGTCTCCTTAACCCCAGATCCATAGCCGTTATTGGCGCCTCGGCCCAGGAAGGCAAAGCCGGCAACTTCATCGTCATGCAGCTTCTAGGAGGCAGCTTCCGGGTCTTCGCGGTCAATGCCAAAGGAGACACGGTATTCGGACTACCGATTTACCGCAGCGTCCAGGATATTCCCGAGGTGCCGGACCTGGCCATACTCGCCCTGCCCGCCGAGGCGGCGCCCGGGGCCACGCGCGATTGCGTCAAACGGGGCATCGGGGCGGTCATCGTAGTGGCAGGAGGTTTTGGCGAGATAGGAGAGGCCGGAAGAGCGCTGGAAAGGGAGCTGGAGGAAGCGATCAAAGGGAGCCGCACCAGGATTCTAGGACCGAATACCCTGGGCGTGCTGGTTCCCCGACTCAAGCTGGATACGATCTTCCTGCCCGCCGCTCGCCTGCGCCGGCCGGGCCCCGGCGCCGTAGCGCTCATCTCTCAGAGCGGCTCGGCCGTGATGGGGGGAATGGACGTCGCCGCCTTTTACGGAGCCAGCCTCGCCGCGTTCGTCGGCCTGGGCAACAGACTCGACGTAGACGAGAACGAGCTGATCGAGTACTTCGCGCACGATGCTTCCACCAGCGCCATAGGACTTTACCTGGAGAGCTTCGCCGACACCCACAGGTTCGTCGAGGTTTGTAGAAATGTTAGCCCGCGCAAACCGATAGTGCTCCTGAGAGCCGGGCGCTCCTCGGCCGGAGCCAGGGCGGTGCAGCTGCACACCGGCTCTCTGGCGGGATCGGACCGGGTAACCGACGGCGTTCTGCGACAGATGGGGGCCATCAGGGTCTATGACGACGAGGAGCTATTGGACGCCGCCCAGGCCCTCGCCTGCACCCGCCCTCTCTCCGGCCGACGCATGGTCGTCCTGCCTTTGGGGGGGGGCATGGGCATCGTCACGGCCGACTACATCGAAGCCAAGGAGAGGGGCATCTCCTCTTCTCTAGCCGAGCTCGCTCCCAGGACGCGGGAGAAGCTGGCCCGGATCGCCCTTCCGTTCGCCTCGGTGCGCAATCCCATCGACCTAACCGCCAGCGCCACCCACCAGATGTTCGACGCCGCGCTGGAGATACTCCAGGGAGATCCCGGGGTCGACGTCATACTGGCCTGTTTCGGATACCATCCGGCCACGGTCGACGAGCACGGCCTCACTCAGATACTCTGCCACTGGGGAAGGGAAGGGAAGAAACCCCTCGTCGCCGCTCCCATCGGCTCCGAAACGGCCATCAAAGGGATTCGGGATCTGGAAGCCGCGGGGGTGCCGGCCTTTCCTTCCATCTGGAGAGCGGTGCGAGCGGTCGACGTGCTCGCTCGCCGGGGCGAGTACCTCCGCCGCGTCGATTCATCCCGGCGCTTCGTTTCGGTCCCGAATGGCGGACCGGCATCTCCCGACTGCCAGCCCCGGCTCGGCGTTCCGCTGGCGGAGGATGAGGTGAAGGCCATCCTGCGGGAACGAGGAGTGCAAACCCCCGACTCGGTGGTGCTGCCCCAGGGGATGCTGCCGGCCAGGCTGCCGCTATCCTATCCCGTGGTAGTCAAGATAAGGTCGGCGGCCGTGCTACACAAGACCGAGATGAAAGGCGTGGCGCTCAATATCCCCAACCGGCAGGAGCTGACCAAGGTGATCAAGGAGATGCGGTCGCGCTTCCCGGGGGAAGACCTGCTGGTCGAGCAAATGGAGCCGCCCGGCATCGAGATAATCGTCGGGCTGATCGAAGACCCCACCTTCGGGTTGTCCATAATGTGCGGAATGGGCGGAATTCTGGCCGAGCTCTACCAGGATGTGGCCTTTCGGCTGGTGCCCATCAGCCGAGCGGAGGCCGAGGAGATGCTGGGCGAGCTGAAAGCTTATCCCCTCTTCGAGGGATTTCGCGGCATCAGGGCCAGCCGTGAAGCGGTGATAGACCTACTCCTCAAAGTATCCAGCCTTGGTCAAGAGCTTACCGGCCACGTCGACCAGATGGACCTCAACCCCGTCATCGTGCACGCGGACGGCGCCGTGGTGGTAGACGCCAAGTTGATATGGAAAAGGGGCCTATTTGCGGCGTCAACGGAAGAGCAGCGGATAAACGGATAAGAAATCGCGGCAAATTGGAGGCTTCAGGGCGTATCGGGCGACATCGTGCAAAGGGCAGTTTGGACGCGAACGCCTTCCGATTCAGTCGATCCTCGCGCAATCGCATCCGCTGATTTATCCGTTTTCTCATTCGTTGACGCCCTGACCGTCTTCCCGATCTTCTTCCACAACCCGGAGCGCAGCCCACGCGCTTGGGGATTGTAGCCCGGCCCTTTATGCGTTATGATGCGTGTTGCAGGCAAATATCCTAAGAAGGACTAACTCCGTGGAAAACTCCCCCAAGATCGGCGAGGTAGTGGAGGCCGGCACGACCGAGTTCATCGCTCAGAGCTACGAGCTGCATCAGGCCCCGCCTTTCGGCAGCTTCGTCAGAACTAGCGACGGCGCGTTAGACATCTATGGGGTGGTCCACCTGGCCAAGACTACGGGCATAGACCCGGGGCGCCGTCCACTGGCCAGGGGCAAGGACGAGGAGAGCGAGGAGGACATCTTTCGCAACAACCCCGAGCTGTCCGAGCTTCTCCGCACCGAGTTCACCGCCGCCACGATCGGATTCCGCGGCAGCGGCGCGGTGCTGCAGTACCTTCCTCCACGACCGCCGCGAATTCACGGCTTCGTCTACGAGTGCTCGCCGGGGGAAGTAGTCGCCTTCACCGACCGGCTCGACTTCCTGCAAACAATCGCCACCTCGGGAATAAGGGGTCCCGTGGACGAGCTGATCGCCGCGTGTATCCGCAGCGCCGCCGAGGCACGCGGCGGCGACCGGGCCTTCCTGATCCGTGCCGGCAAGGAATTGGCTATGCTCTTAGGAAGCGAGGTTGGCCGGCTGAACGGAATCCTGCGGAGGATCAGGGGATGAGAGTCGAGACCAAGATCCTGGGGCTGGTGGTGGCCGGCTCGGTCGGCGAAGGTCTGGATGTGCGACTGGATGGCTCTGCCTCGGTCGAGGACATGGCCGTCGGCCGCTACGTGGTAGCCCACGGTGAGACTCTTAAGTTCTTCGGGATGATCACCGACGTGCAGCTGAGCGCCAGCAGCGCCCAGATCGCGCTCTCTCCCCCGGACATCTCCGACCCCTTCGTGGCCGAGGTCATCTCCGGAACCTCCACCTTCGGCACGCTCAAGGTCACGCCCATGCTGACCCTGCCCTACGATGCCACCGCCCAGCTTGGCCCCCGCCCGGTGAAGACCGTGCCCAGCCACTTCTCGCCGGTGGCCGAGGCCTCGGAACAGGACGTGCAAAACGTCTTCGGCCAGGAGGATGCCCAGCACTTCTACATCGGCCAGCCGCTGGATATGGAGACGCGCGTCTGCCTCAACCTGCCGAGACTGGTCGAGCGCAGCAGCGGCGTCTTCGGCAAGTCGGGCACCGGCAAGACCTTCCTCACCCGGCTCTTGCTCATCGGGCTGGTGCAGAAGGATGCCGCCGTTAATCTGGTATTCGATATGCACAACGAGTACGGCCATCAGGGCTCGTTCGAGGGAGAGTCCAAGAAGGTCAAGGGGCTCAAGCTGCTGTTCCAGAGTCGAGTCAATATTTTCACCCTGGACGAGGAGTCCTCTCGCGCTCGGGGCCTGAACCCGGACTTCGTCGTCGAGATCGGCTACGACCAGGTCGAGCCCCAGGACATCGCTATGCTGCAGGAGGCGCTCGGGCTCTCGGATGCCGCCGTGGAGTCGATCCACCGCCTGGGCCGCATCTACGGCGATAACAAGTGGCTCGAATCGTTCCTGGCCGTCGAGTCCGGAGAGGAAATCGAAGCGCTGGCCAAGGATTACGGCCTCAATCCCAGCACGCTCCAGGTCATCAGGAGAAAGCTAGACACCCGACTCGTTCCTCTGAACTTCCTGAAGCCGAGGGTAATGGATAACTCCGTGAAGCGCATTCTGGAATGCCTGGACCGCGGGGTCAACGTGGTGCTGGAGTTCGGCCGGCACTCCAAGCTCGACGCCTACATCCTGGTGGCCAACGTGCTCACCCGCCGCATTCACGAGCTTTACGTCGACAGGAAAGAGAGGGCCATGGGCGGCAAGGGCGCCGAGCCGCGGCCGCTGGTGATCACCATCGAGGAGGCCCACAAGTTCCTCAACCCCCGGGTGGCCGAGCTGACCATCTTCGGCACCATCGCCCGCGAGATGCGCAAGTACAACGTCACCCTTCTGGTCGTGGACCAGCGCCCCTCCAGCATCGCCGACGAGATAATGTCCCAGATCGGCACCCGCATAACCTGCCTCCTGGACGACGAGAAGGACATTTCGGCCGTCCTGGCCGGCGTCCCCGGCTCGGAGAAGCTGCGCAACGTGCTGGCCCGACTCGACTCCAAGCAGCAGGCCCTCCTCCTAGGCCACGCGGTGCCCATGCCCGTCGTCATCCGCACCCGCGAGTACGGCTCGGCGGAATCGTACCACGAGCTGATGTCCTCGGAGGGGGCGAGGATTCGGGAGGAGGATATCAAGGAGTTGGAAGATATTTTTGAGAGATAAGTGTGTCTAACAAGTCCTCCTCCAGCCTGACGGTGATTCCTTTCTTTGGCCGAGATCGGGTCACCACAAACTGAACGTCGGTCACTTCTTCAAGCTCGTCCTCACAGTCGGCTAAGGAATGGGTATCCCAAAACTCCGCCGCCTCGTCCACGTTCTTGAAGCGCGGAATGCGATTCTTCGCCTGCTTGGCTGTTGGTCGCCCTCGCTCAGTTCTTGGCATAGTAGTCAGCCATCCCGGCCAAAGCTATCCCGGATCAGCAGGACAGCCTCCTTTCATAGGATTCGAACTTCTTCGGCCAGGATACGCTCTCTAATTACAGGTTTGATGGTCTCATATTCGACTAAATCTACCTTGCTGCCCAAAGCCTCCTCCAGCTCACGATTGATCTGAACCACGTCGAGAAGACTGAGGTCCTTCCCAAGCTCCACCAGTATGTCGATATCGCTGTTTCGGCGCATCTCGCCACGCATCACCGAGCCAAAGAGCCCGGCTCTCTTGGCGTGGTGGCGCTCCAGTATGGGCAGCACTTTTTCTTTAACTTCAGCGATAGTTGGTATCGTTTTCGCCTTCATTTTCCGTCACTCCCTGTCTCAGGGACAAGAAAAGTCTAGCAAATATGGTGCCAACAATCAAGGGCACAGGCTGCCAGGATGCCTCAAGTGCGTGCCGCTCCACCGGTGTTCTTCATCGGCATGTTGGCGCGATTGGCGAGGATATCCAAACTGTCACCTCACAGGCTAGCCATCCTTGCAGTCAATTCCAGTCTTCAGGCCGAGGGTCATAAACCCGAAAGAAGTTCCGCCGGTCTAACCCCCAAGGCCTCGGCAATCCCCGCGATAAGTCTTGAGGTCGCGTTCCACCTTCCATTATCGATCTCGTTCATCTAAGTCAAATCCACCGCTATTGCAGAGCCAGTTTCTCCTGCGAAAGTCGTCGACTGTCCATGAGTTTCCTCGCAGAAGAACCAGTCTTTGTGCCCTTTACCACGGCCCTTGAGTAGCAGCCCGACTTTGGGATATACTGAAGCCGTGAGAAGAGGCGAAGGTCCGCAAGGGCGACGGGACTCGGCAATTAACCGAACGGCACAAATGGGCCAAAGACTGTGGCGGCAGGCTGAACGGGACATCGAAACCGCTCACGACAATCTCAAGCCGCGTAGCTATTATGCCGCTGCAAATTACGCACATCAAGCCGCCGAGAAGTCGTTGAAGGCCGCCTATTGGCACTTGCGAGCTGAGGAACCGCCCTGGAATCACAATTTGACGAAGATTGCGGAGCGTGTGGCCGAAGTTGCTGGTGGACTACCAGATGCTGTGGCGCACGCGGTGACGCGACTGGAACCGTTGTTCGAACAAACCCGCTATCCGTCTGGTGATGTCCAGGAACCGATTCCAGCCGAATTGGTCGGGGAACGAGAGGCAAGAAGCGCCATAAAGAAAGCAGAAGAGGTGCTTATATGGGTACGCGAGTTACTCCAACTCCCTCCGCAAAGAGCGCGGTCCAGGAAAAGCTGATCGTCGAGTTCGCGCGACTTATGCGCCAGGGATATGGGGCTCGCGTTTATCTCTTTGGCTCGCGCGCCAGGGGCACGGCCGGACCGGAGAGCGACTATGACCTGGTCGCAGTATCGAGAGCCTTCGAGGAGCAGAGCGTCTTTGAGCGTGCGCTCGACCGGCACGTCCTATGGCGGCAATCAGGCGGCTGGGGGATAGGACTCGATTTGCACTGCTACACGCCCGCCGAGTTCCGCCGCCAGATCGACGGCCTCGGATACCTGGGCCAGGCCAGGCGGCGGGGAGAGCTGATCGAAGTACGAACGCGTGAAGCCATTTAGCAGGACCGGGAGTATGTTCGACTGACACCCAGTTTCTCTTCCTTGACACTTTTCTCCCCCATATGTTAACCTTCCACCAGCTATCCCATTTAACACTTTCTTAACAGTTGTGTGGTCAACCGCACGACGTTTAAGTTGTTATGTTGAGTGGCATCTTGGGGCGGCAAGAGAAGCGGGAAAATCGCTCTCGAATTGACCCCCGAAAGCCGCTGGGTAGGGAGACCGATGCTCAACTTGCGTGAGACCTACAGGAACAAGAACGTCCTGATCACCGGGGGGCTGGGGTTCATTGGCAGCAACCTGGCTCATCAGCTGCTCGACTACGGCGCAAACGTGCTGCTAGTCGATTCCCTCATCCCCGATTACGGCGGAAACTCCTTCAACATAGAAGACATCAAGGACAGGGTACGGGTGAACATCGCCGACGTTCGGACCCAGGCCAGCATGAACTACCTGGTCCAGAGCCAGGACTACATCTTCAATCTGGCCGGGCAGGTGAGCCACATAGACAGCATGCTGGACCCTTACACCGACCTGGAGATCAACTGCCGCAGCCAGCTCGCCATCCTGGAGGCCTGCCGCAAATACAATCCGTCGGCGAAAGTCGTCTTCGCCAGCACGCGCCAGATTTACGGCGTTCCCGAATACCTTCCCGTGGACGAGAAGCACTTGCTCCATCCCACCGACGTCAACGGAATCAACAAGATGGCCGGCGAGTGGTACCACATCGTCTACAACAACGTTTACGGGGTAAGGGCGACCTCGTTGAGACTCACTAACACCTATGGCCCGCGGCAGCTTCTCAAGCACAACCGCCAGGGGTTCACCGGCTGGTTCATCCGACAGGCAATCGACGGCGAGGAGATCAAGCTCTTCGGAACCGGCCAGCAACGCCGCGATTTCACCTACGTCGACGACGTTGGGCGAGCCTTCCTATTGGCCGGCGCCAGCGAGGAGACCAACGGCCAGGTCTACAATCTGGGGGGCTCCGAGATAGTGAGCCTCCTCCAGTTCGTCGAGACGCTGGTCGAATTCTGCCCCAACGCCGGCTACAGCATCGTCCCCTTTCCGGACGAGCGAAAGCGCATCGACATAGGTGACTACTACGGCTCTTACGAGAAGATCGAAAAGTCCCTGGGTTGGAGACCGGCGGTTGACCTGCGAGAAGGACTGCGCCGGACCGTGGAGTTCTATCAAGCCAACAAGGAACGCTATTGGCAATGATCCCGTTTGGCGAGCTTAAGACCCAATACGCCTCCATGAAGATCGAGATCGATCGGGCCATCCAGCAGGTCCTCAACTCGGGCTGGTTCGTACTGGGAGAAAACCTGGAGCTCTTCGAGAAGGAGTTCGCCGACTACTGCGGGGCGAAGTACGCCGTGGGCGTCGGCTCGGGCACTGAAGCGCTTCACCTGGCGCTCCTGGCCTGTGGCATCCAACCCGGCGACGAGGTCATCACCGTGCCCAACACCGCCGTCCCGACCGCTTCCGCCATATCGTTCGCCAACGCCATCCCGGCCCTGGTCGACGTCGACTCTATCAGCTACAACATGGACCCCAGTCAAGTCGAGCGCAGGGTAACCTCCAAGACGAAGGCCATTATTCCGGTTCATTTGTACGGGCAGGCCGCGGATATGGACCCCATCCTCGAGATCGCCCGCAAGCATCATCTGGCAGTCATCGAGGACGCGGCGCAGGCCCACGGAACCCTGTACCGGGGAAAGCGCGTGGGGGTCCTGGGCGATGCCGGCTGCTTCAGCTTTTACCCCAGCAAGAACCTGGGCGCCTACGGCGATGCCGGAATGGTGATCACCAACGACGAGAAGATCGCCCGCGAGCTCGCGCTACTTCGTAACTACGGGCAGAAGGTGCGCTACTACCACTCCACCAAGGGATTCAACTCCCGCCTGGACGAGATGCAGTCGGCCATCCTGCGGGTGAAGCTCAGGCATCTGGAGTCCTGGAACGAGGCGCGGCGGCAGCACGCCGCCCTCTACAACCGGCTCCTGGACGGCTCAAGCGTGGTAACTCCAAAAGAGATGGCCTACGGACGCCACGTGTATCACCTGTATCCCATCAGAAGCAAGAGACGCGATGATTTGCAGCGGTTCCTGGAATCCAACGGGGTCGGCACCGTCATCCATTACCCTGTCCCCATCCATCTGCAGGAGGCCTACCGCGATCTGGAGCTCGCCCCGGGGTCCTTTCCCATTGCAGAGCAGCACGCCCACGAGGTGTTATCCCTGCCGATGTACCCGGAGCTTCAGAAGGAGAGCATAGAACGAGTAGCAGAGCTGGTTTGCGATTTTGAGTCGAGAAAGTAGTCTGCAATTAGGAGGATGATCATGGTCCAAAGGGCAAGCGAAGACGTCCGGCGCAGGGATGTATCCATCTCCGCATTCTTTCCGGCCTACAACGACGGTGGCACAATTACCAGCATGGTTATGTCGGTCGACATGGTGCTGCGCTCGGTCACTTCCGATTACGAGATCATCGTCGTGAACGATGGCAGCGCGGACTACACCAGGGAGATGCTCGACGAGCTGGAAAGGCACTACGACCATTTGAGGGTGATTCACCATCCTGTGAATCGTGGCTACGGCGGAGCCCTGTGCTCCGGCTTCTGCGCCGCCACTAAGGACCTCATCTTCTACACCGACGGCGACGCCCAGTACGACCCCCGGGAGCTGCGCAAGCTGCTGGAGGCATTTGGTGATGGCGTCGACCTGGTCAATGGCTACAAGATGGAGCGCGGCGATCCTCTGCACCGCAAGATCATCGGCCGCGTCTATCACTGGGGGGTAAAGCTGGCCTTCGGACTGAAGCTGCGCGACGTCGACTGCGACTTCCGCCTGATGCGACGCTCCATATTCGACCAGGTGCAGCTTTGTTCCAACAGCGGAGTTATCTGCGTGGAGCTTATGAAGAAGACCCAGGACGCCGGCTTTGTCATCGCCCAGGTGCCGGTGCACCACTACCATCGGGCCTACGGCGTGTCCCAGTTCTTCAACTTCCGCCGGGTATACAAGACCCTTGCCGACCTGGGCCGGCTGTGGCTTGATCTGGTGCTATTCAAGAAGCCGAGCAAGGTCGCCGTCGAGCTTGAGCAACCCAGGCGCGATGCCCTGGAAGTTGCGATCAAGGAAGGCTAGGATCCCGTAGT
>JAMDCE010000642.1 GCA_023489135.1 Chloroflexota bacterium | reverse complement strand
GAAGCTATCTTAACCGGTTAAGAAAAAGACGAGTCGGCACCTTGATTAATCTTACATTGTGAGAAAGAATCTCAGTGGAACGGAAACAAAAAACGAAATTAGCCCCGGTGTCCCAAAGACCTCGAAATATCCTGCGCTGTTCCTCGAACCAATTGAACGAAGAACGGGATTTGCTTCTTGCTTACCCTTGCCACGGGACCGGAAATGCTAATCGCAGCCACAGCCTTGCCCGAGTGATCAAAGATAGGGGCACCGATGCAGCGAAGGCCGGCCTGCGTTTCCTCGTCGTCTACGGCGAACCCCTGCAAACGCACCTGGCTCAGGTGTTGTCTTAGCCCGCCAAGCTCGGTGATGCTCTTCGGAGTGAGATTCGGGAGCGGAGCGCCGGCTAAGATGGCTTCCAGGTCGCGGTCCGGCAAACGAGCGAGAAGGCATTTCCCTGCGCCACTGCAATGAGCCGGCAGACGCTTGCCTATTTGAGAGACCATCCGAAAAGGATTCGCGCTCTCGACCTTGTCCACAAACACGATATCGCGGCCCTCCAGAACCATAAGGTGGGCCGTCTCTCCACCTCTCTCCACTAGCTCCAGGAGATAAGGATGAGCCATTTTCCTGACATCCAGAGCGTTGCTCACCAGGCTCCCTAGCTCAAAGAGCTTGAAGCCCAGGCGATACTTGCTGGACTTCTGGTCCTGTTCGATCAGTCGTCGATGCTCCAGGGTGCAGAGCAAGCGGTGAACTGTAGCCGGGTGCAACCCAACCCGGTCGCTCAACTCGGTAATCCCTAGCTCTTCATCTCCGCTGGAGAAAGAGTCAAGAATGGCCACGGCCCTGTCCACGGCCTGAACCACGTAGTGGGACGTATCTCTCTTAAGGTATTTAGGTTGATTTCTCATTATGTGAGATGCATTATTAATTATCGATGCTATTGTAGGACCACCTTGTCAGATTGTCAAGCCGCGACTTTGGGAGGGCTCCTGGTCACTTGAGGGGAAAGATCCCTCCTCCCGGAGACTCTGAAGTTTTCTCTTCAGACCTTCGCCAGGGGCAAGAATGGCCGTCGATCGTCTCGTAGCGGGGAAACCTCCGGGTTGGGTTGCCATTCACGGCCCTTTTCTCCTTAAGCCTTAAGAACAAAGAGACATGACGCGGTGCGTTTAGACTGCTCTTGAAAGGAATTGCCGGAGACGGTAGAATGAGACTGATTTCCTGTGGGCGAAGGTGCTGTTCTAAGCGTTGTGATGGCGCCAGGCCCTAGCGCCGCACGAAGGGAACTCGCCTTATGGCCAGTCTGCAAGTCCGGTTAGCTGGGTTGGAATTCCCGAATCCTTTTGTACTGGCATCGGCTCCGCCGACCCGGACCGGGGAGATGATCCGGCGAGCCTTCGCCGCCGGTTGGGGCGGGGCCGTCACTAAGACCATCAGTTTCCACCATTCTTCCAATGTCCACCCGCGCCTGCGCAGCCTTAGAATGGGACGGCGCAACGTGGGTCTGGAGAATATCGAGCTGATTAGCACCGAACCCGTGCAATGGTGGCTAGGGGAGATCTCTGACTGTAAAGACGCTTTCCCCGAACGGCCACTTATCGCCAGTCTGGCCGCCCCGGCGAGCAGGGCCGAGTGGCAGAGGTTGGCGACGATAATCGAGAAGGCCGGGGCCGACGCGGTGGAGCTCAATCTGAGCTGTCCGCACGGGCTTCCGGAGAGTTCGATGGGGATGGCCATCGGGCAGGATGTCGTCCTTACGGGCCTGGTGACCGCGTGGGTTAGGGAAGCGGTGAAGGTTCCGGTGATAGTCAAGCTCACGCCCAACGTCACGGACATCACCTTGATAGCCAAGGAAGCTTACGATAAAGGAGCCGATGCGGTAACCGCTACCAACACCGTCCTCGGGCTGGTCGGTGTTAATCTTGATAATCTGGCGCCCGAACCGTCCGTTACCGGGTGCAGCGCCTTCGGGGGTGTCAGTGGCCCGGCCATAAAGCCAGTGGCGCTCCGTGCCGTGGCCCAGATCGCCAGAGCGACTGGAAAACCGGTTATGGCCGCCGGAGGGGTATCCACCTGGCGCGATGCCGCCGAGTTCTTGCTGCTGGGCGCAAGTGTCATTCAGGTTTGCACTGCGGTGATGTGGCGGGGTTACGGAATCATAGACGGGCTGACCACGGGTCTGGAAGAGTACCTGGACCGGAAGGATCTCAGCGCTGTCCAAGATCTGGTAGGCAAGGTCTTACCGCAGATCGTGGACTTCGTCGAACTGGATGGCAACGCCAGGGTGATGGCCGCTGTGGATGGCTCCTGCGATGGTTGCGGCCTGTGTGTCACGGCCTGCCGCGATGGGGGATTTCAGGCCATCCGTTTGAGCGCGGAGAAGGCCGCGATCGACGTCGCTTCCTGCGATGGTTGTGGGCTGTGCGTAGACGTTTGTCCCAAGGGCAGTCTGCGTCTGTTACCGGCCCCTTCTACCGACTCCAATGCCACCACCTGAAACCGATTGCGGCCCCTAGCGAAAGAATCACGGCGTTTCCCAGGCTTTTTTGTAGTGTGGCGATACGTCTGAGCTAAAGGAGGTCTATATCAGAGATGTACGACGCCATCAAAACTGCTACCAGTGGAGTGGCCGAGAGTGTCGTCGCCTTCGCCGAGGAGCTGGTGAGAATGCCCAGCTTGAGCGGGGAAGAGGAAATGGTGGCCAAACTCATCTTCGACGAAATGACCGCGCTCGGTTATGACGAAGTCTTTATCGACGGAATTGGCAACGTCGTTGGGATCATTCGGGGCTCGCAATTCAACGGTCCCAGTGTGAAGAATGTGTTGTACAACTGCCATATGGATCACGTCGATCCCGGCCGTTTAGATGCTTGGGGCTGCGACCCTTACGGCGCTAATGTCTCGGATGGCTATATGTACGGCCGGGCGACCAGTGACATCAAGGGCGCCATTGCCGCGCAGGTTTACGGCGCCGCGATTCTGAAGCGGGCTAAGTTGCAGCCCCAAGGTAACGTAATCGTAACGGCTGTGGTGCAGGAGGAGCCCGCCGAGGCTTTTGGCACCCGGTATCTTTGCGACGTCACTCTGGCCGGAAAAGGAGTGCCGTTCCACTTCGTTGTCCTGGGTGAGCCGACAGACTTGAACATCGCCCTGGGCCACCGTGGTAGGGTAGAACTGGAAGTTCTCACCCTTGGTCGCACCAGTCACGGTAGCGCCCCCTGGCGTGGCATCAACGCCGTCTACAAAATGGTTCCGGTGCTGGCCGCGGTGCAGCAACTGGAGGGTGGACTGCCCGCGGATCAATTCCTGGGGCGCTCTACCATCGCTCCCACCATAATAGGCTGTAGCCCGGGCCGGCTGAGCATTATCCCCGACCTATGCACCCTCTCGCTCGATCGCCGCTTTCTGCCGAGTGAGAGTATTGATTCCATTCTGGCCGAGATACGGGACATCTTTAGCCGCCTCGAGGCGACCGACCCAGAGTTCAAGGGCGAAGTGAGGGTGCGAGAGGTGGAGGAGGTTAGCTACACCGGTCTGCGCCAGAGAGTGCGCAAGCTATTGGTCCCCTGGGTGACGGCGGATAGTGATCCCAACGTCACCGCGACGGTAGAAGCCCTCCGCAACGTCGGTCAGAATCCAAATCTGGAGAGGTGGGATTTCGGAACCGACGGCAGCCACACAGCCGGGGTTTTGGGAATCCCTACCATCGGCTACGGGCCGGGTGAAGAGGAGACTATCCACACCCCGTTCGAACGGATCAAGGTGGCCAACATTATCGACGCCGTCGCCGGTAATGCCGCCATCGCCCTGGCCGTAGCTGGTGGGGATTAGCCAGTGGGATCTGCTGTCCTAGCAGGGAGAGTCAATCCCTCCGGTTATCGTTCCAAATCGGCTGCAGCACCGTCCATTGATCCGGGGCCTCCCGGATATAGCGTTCCAGCCGCTGCGCTATTTTCTGCGTGGTAGTCTGGATATCGCGGCGAAAATCTCCCGTTTCATCCAGCTCGACCGGCGGGTCGATAAATCCGAGCGACGAACCATCAGCCTTCCTGATGGTGTAGGCGGTAACGATCGAGGCTCCCGTGCGGATGGCCAGGGCCGCCGGGCCCGATGGGAGGTACGCCGTCTCTCCGAAAAAGGTCACGGGGATACCGTTGGCAGCAACATCTCGATCCCCCATCACCCCAACTATCTCGTTACGCCGCAAGGCTTTGTAGATCGTTCGCGCTTCATTACCTCCCAACGGGACGAAGTTGATTCCTTGACTTTCTCGAAGCCCTTCTAGCAGCCTCTGCATCTGCTCTGATTTGAGTTGCTCGACCACTATGGTCATGCGGTGGCCCCGCACCGCGAGAATCTGAGCGCTGAGATTGAAGTTGCCCAGATGTCCCGACAGAAAAATGACTCCCTTTCCCGTCGCCAGGGCTTCTTCCAGGTGCTCGACCCCTTTGAGATCAAGCAGCGCCTGGACATCTGGTTTGCTCAAGTGGGGGAGACGGAAAAGATCGTAGTAATTCTGGACCGTATACCGGAAAACTCGCTTGGTGGCTTGTTTGATCTTGGCGGGATCCGCGCTACCGAGCACTCGCCGAAGATTACCGGCGACGTTGCGACGGGCGGTGCCGTTCAGCAAATACAGAAGGTTGCCGACGAGGCCACAGACGACGTATCCCCCTGCCACAGGGAACCGGGGAATGACCACGCTGGCGACCTTGAGCAGGCAATAGAATAACACTAGCTTAGAGGAGGCTCGCTTGCAGAGCGTGACGGTCTTGTCGCGGTGCTCACTTCGCCGGGCCACATCCGGCGAAACATATACCACTGGTCGGGATGACGCCTGATAATCTCCTGGGCCGAATCGACAATCTTCTGAGTGATAGTCTGGATATCCTTTCCTTTGTCGCCCGTCAACTCGTACTCGAGCGCTGGAGCCAATTCTCCGTAGAAAGACATGCCCCCTGGCTCCCTAGCCAAGTAAGATGGGATTAACTTGGCCCCGGTCTTCAAAGCCAGGGCCGCTGCCCCGTTTGGCAGCCAGGCCCGTCCGCCGAAGAAGTTGACCGGCACACCTCCATCCGGCTGCGGTTTGTCGAACATAATGAGCACCATACCGTTACGGCGGAGCATGTGAAAAATCTTGCGGAGGGCCCCTTCCACTTCAACGGGTACGAGCTCAAGACCCACCTTCTGGCGCGTCCCCTGAATCAGTTTGTCCAAAGCCGGTGGTTTGAAGGTGTCTACCAACGCCAGGGCCGGGACCCTGTAGCCTCCCAGCATGGCCGCTCCCAGGTCCCAGTTACCGAAGTGGATGGATAAAACGATTGCTCCTTTACCCTCCTGCAGGGCCGCCTCCAGATTCTCCCAGCCAAGGGTGGTGCAGAGTCTGTCGATGTCCCGGCGGGAGAGGTAGGGGAACCGGAGGAAATCGATCATGTACTTGGCGTAGTTCCTAAAGGAAAGTCGCGCTACTCGCCTGACCTCTTTCTCGCTGGCCGTCGGACCGAGCACGTGCCGCATGTTCTCGACCGCATTTCCGCTGTGCTTTCTCACCATAGAGTAGTAGAGGTCGCCGCCAATGACGGCAAGGGCGTAGGTCAGGCGCAAGGGCAACCGGCCCGAAAGAAAGCTCAGGAGCTTGAATATCACGTAGCTTAACATAACGACCGATTAGCCGTATGACCTGTCGCCGAATGGTCCAGGAAAGCGAGAGCGGAGCGTACCTCCATCTTCCGCCGCCGCGGCCTTGAGGCATCTCCGCCAAGTCCTACAGTGAGCAAGCTATTTGCCCTCGATAAACTCTTCGACCATTTGGCGCGCTTCGTCATCAGTGTACTGCACCGGCGGCGACTTCATAAAGTAGGCCGCTGGTCCGATAAGAGTGCCCGTCATGCCTCGGTCGAGAGCCAGTTTGCAGCATCTAATAGCGTCGATCACCACTCCGGCCGAGTTGGGTGAATCCCAGACCTCTAGTTTCACCTCGGCGTTTAGTGGCACGTTGCCGAAGGTCGTACCTTCCATCCTGATGTAACACCACTTCCGGTCGCTCAACCAGGGAACGTAATCGCTTGGCCCAACGTGAACGTCTTTCGCGTCCAGGTCGTAGTCGATCTGAGAGGTAACTGCGGAGGTCTTCGATATCTTCTTGGACTCCAGTCGTGAGCGTTCTAGCATGTTGAGGAAGTCTGTATTCCCTCCAAAATTGAGCTGGTAGGTCCGGTCTATTCTCACGCCACGGTCGCGAAAGAGGCGCGCCAACACGCGATGAGTTATGGTTGCTCCCACCTGTGACTTAATGTCATCACCGATAATGGGCAGACCGCGCTCCTCGAAGCGCCTTCGCCAGTAGTCTTCGCGGGCGATAAAAACGGGAATGCAGTTGATAAAACCGCAGCCTGCTTCGAGGATCTGCTCGACGTACCACTTAGTCGCCATCTCACTGCCCACTGGCAGATAGCTCACGACGACATCGGTCTTGGTCTCTTTGAGAATCCCGACGATGTCGGCCGTGGAGCCCGGGGCCTTGGTTATGATCTCCGAGAGATACTGTCCCAGGCCATCATGAGTCATCCCTCGCTCGACCTTCACGCCGAGGTTAGGCACATCGCTGAACTTATAGGTGTTATTTGGGGCGGCGAAGATGGCCTCACTGAGATCGAGGCCGACCTTGTTGGAATCGACGTCGAACGCGGCGCTAAAAGTGATATCGCTGATGTGGTAGCCGCCGAGTCGAGGGTGCATCAAGCCTGGGACGAACTCATCATCTTTGGCGTTCCGGTAGAACTCGATTCCCTGAACCAGAGACGACGCACAATTGCCAACTCCAATGACGGCGACTCTAATAGCACTCAAAGCAAAATACCTCCAAATCGCTCAAAATCGTCTAGATTTGCGAAGATGTTTCTTTAGCAAAGCTCATAAGCTCGTCGAAGCGCGACTGGTACTCTTCGATGCGGTCCCGGTTGAGGCCGTAGTATATCTGTCTTCCCACCCGGCGCGGCACCACAAGATCGGCCTTTTTAAGAATAAGAAGGTGCCAAGATGTCAGCGGCTGGCTAAGGCGAAGGCCTTTGGAGATATCGGTGACTTTCAGCTCGCCTCTGGCCGCCAATATCTGGAGGATCAGAAGGCGAGTCCCATCACCCACGGCTTTCAAATAAGGTCTGAGTTCTTTCACTGTGTGCCAGCGGTCTCTTGAAAGGAAGTTCGACAGATGGGCGAATTATGAAAGAAGAAATATATAAGCGAAACCTTATGTATCTTACGGGGTACATGCTTTTTTGTCAAGGGCTTTAGCGGCCAATGTTGATGTTCTATGATTTTGGAGCGACCGGCGGTTCAGTAGCAGTGTCCGCCCTGCCGCGCCCGGCACTCTGATCGCCCCTAGCGCAAGTCTCAAGAGCGGCCTGAATGGCAGACACGGCGTGGCGAGTTAGCTGAGTAATTGCGCAGGCGGAATCAGCAGAGAACAACATCATGAACGAGCAGCAAAGGCCGCTGACGTCGATGGCTGCTGCTCTTGGCGCAACCCTGTTTCCATCGTCTCCCGGATTCCACGGGCGACCGCGCCGAGGTCGCATCAATCCCAGCCACCTCCCATCAGTTCGGCGAGCAGCTTGCGCAGACTGGGTAGGGAGTAGGGCTTCTGTAGCACTCCGGCCAGGCCCTTGCCCGCAAAGCGCGCGGCCACGTCCTCCCGGGTATAGCCGGTGGCCACGACCACGCGCGAATGTCCGGGTCCATCCGGCGCAACTCGCTGAAGGCCTCGATGCCGTCTATGTGCGGCATGGTCAAGTCCAACACCACCAGGTCGATTTCGCTGGCGCGCTCGCGGTAGAGATCCACCGCGGCGCGACCATCGGCGGCCGTCAGCACGGTGAAACCGATCCGTTCGGGCATCGCTGCTCCGAGGGCGCGCAGGCTCTCCTCGCCGTCGGCCAGCAGGATCGCGCCCGTTCCCCGCCACTGGGCGAGAGCGGCGAGTTCCCTGGCCGGCTGGCCGTCTCCGGCGGTCTCGAGAGCGCGGAAGAAGGCCTTAAAGGTTGTACCCCTGCTTGGCTCGCTGTAGACTTTGATCGTGCCCCCAGATTCTACCAAAAATCGGGAGGTAACGGCTTCTTGCCTGGCGGTTGATGCACCTTAACTTATTAACTAGGTAACTGTAGAGGCGTCCTTCCCGAGAAGGACGCCCGGGGCAGACACCAGGTGCCCTCTGGGTTCTGCCTCTACAAGTGGGTTACGTAAGGCTGTTACCGATTAAAGTTTTCGATGATCATCAGTCGCCGGGCTAAGCGTTTGCCGAATCGATAACCCCGTGTTTTTGGTAGAACCGCTCCCAATGCAGCGCCAAAAAGAATTGACAACCTGACAGGGCGGTAGTATAGTCAAACTAGGGTTACTCCGCCCTCCTCTCTTGACGATACCATCCTCGCAGTAGCCAACCGCGCCGTCTTCGACCATTTCCCCGTCAGTTCGCTACTCCCGCGTCCGTTAGGCCGGCCAAGGCCGATCGCCGATGTCATCGCTCCTAACTGTTGGAACACTCGGCCATTCAATTGACAGAAGCAGGAGGTGATACCAGTGGACGCCATAATCGGAACGAGCAAGCTGTCCGAGAGGCAATACCGCATTCGGATTGAACGCGACGCGTTCGTGCCTGTGAGCGCTGGCTTTGACATCGCCGTAGACATATTCCGGCCAGACTCGGACGGCCGGTTTCCAGCCCTGGTGTCGATGTCACCGTACCCGAAAGAGATGCAAACGGATCGTCGTTGGCCGGGGGCCGTGGGGACAGCCCTAGTCCGAGGAGTAACCGATGCTGATGTCGAGGCCGGTCCCACGGATTTCTTTGTGCGCCGCGGCTACGTCCACATCATCGGCAATGTGCGTGGAACGGGCAGGTCTGGTGGCACTTTTCGTTACATGGATCCGGGGGAAATCAAAGACATCTACGATGTGGTGGAGTGGGCCGCCCAACAACCGTGGTGCGATGGGAACGTGGGAATGATGGGCATTTCCTACTTTGCCTGGAACCAGGTATCAACGGCGGCGCAGCGGCCGCCACATCTCAGGACCATCTGCCCCTTTTTCGGAGCAACAGATCAGTACCGCGATGCCTGGTATCACGGCGGGATTTTGTCCGCTAACTTCCTTACCTTCTTACTCGCGCCAGATGATCTTGACGTCAACTCCGAAGCCACTGTCGCCCGCGAGGAGCTGGGCGAGGATGGCTTCCAGGAAGCAATCGCCCGAGCCCTGGCCGATAAGGATATATGCGCAGATCCAAGGCTGGTGGCCAGCCTGAAAGATCCGGATAGGCCGGTTAATGCGGCTATGATTGATGTGCTGCTTCACCCTACCGACGGCCCCTACTGGAGAGAGCGATCCGAGCTTGCAGAGGGGGTCACCATTCCCTCCTATATGGCCTCATGTTGGGCTAACTACACGTTGCACCTACCCGGCGCGTTCCGCTGCTGGGCCAACATGAAAGGTCCCAAGAAGATGGTCATCGGGCCCCCTTGCTTTGTGGACCGGCCGTTTTATCAGTACGCCTGGGAGATGTTGCGTTGGTATGACCACTGGCTGAAAGGGCTGGACACCGGAATCATGAACGAGCCCCTGGTCAACGTGTTTGTGGTAGGTGCCAACCAATGGAAAACGGCCGAAGACTGGCCGTTGCCTGGCACGAGGTGGATCCCCTTCAACCTGCATCATGGGGGTATCCTGTGCGAGATGGAACCGTGGCCAGACGCCCCCTGTGCGTCATACCAGGACGCTCCCGGTAACCGCACCGGTCTCAAGTATTGCTCCCCCCCTCTGGTGGAGAATACGGAAGTGATCGGCCCTATTGCCTTGAATCTCTACGCATCTTGCAGAGGCACGGATATCAATTTCTTCGCCAGCCTCTGGGATGTTGATCCGGAGGGCAACGAAAACTTGCTGACAAGGGGCTGGCTCAAGGGTTCCCATAGAGAGTTGGATCCGCAGCGTTCGAAACCGTGGCAGCCTTTCCACACCCACACAAATCCCCAGCCGCTGGTTCCTGGTCGAGTCTACGAGTTTGCGATTGAAATCCTGCCCACGGCCAACCTGTTTAAGGCCGGCCATCGGATCGGCCTTAAGATTAGCGGCGCGGATGATGACCCTCCGAAGACGGCGATGCAAGCGTTTCGGTCCGGCCATCTCTCTCGGCAAACTCCCAGTATCGTCACGGTATTCCACGATGCCGATCATCCATCGCACTTGCTACTTCCAATTACCGCCGGCAACGTTGTGGGAACATTTCTCTCTGGGGGCGACCTTGGCTTGAGAGAGGTAAAGATGACCTGAGGGATAAGACGCAACGCCAAGTCGGGTCCGATTTCAATCGCAGGGCAGCAGGGATGGTCCTGAGCGGGCGAGCGGTGGCCAGGGAAACAACCGCAGCCGTCCAGCGATCATAGGACCAAGGACCACCGCACGATTGAGACGATTAGTGGCCGTTACGGGGACTCTCGTGGTGGAGCAGCTCAATTGACAGAGGTACGGCCAGGTGCTAGAATCGGCGGTGTGAGGGTACCAGCGCTTGCTCCAACGTCACCGTAGCTGCTTCTACCGCAAGGTTTGAGGGCAGGCACCGCGTCGATCCTCCTTTCTGCCCTCGGGCGTGACGCTTCGAACTGTGATGATGCAGAGTTTGCCGACGTTGTGATTCAAGAGAGCCTTCCTCGGTAGGAGGGCTCTTTGTTCTCTGTTTACGACTCCGACGCTACATCCGCTAACTGGGTTGGTTGCGGACCTGAGGTGCCGGCAGTGCTGGCTTTCATCCAGGTTTTGCCAATCCGAGTCGTCTTTGAAAGGAGGCTTGTAGATGGCTCAGGCCTACACGAGAGAGCAGGTTTGCCAACGGCTGAGGGCAGAGATCGCCGATGGAAAGATCATTTATGTGGCTTTCGCTGGCACCGGAATATCAGCCAAATTCGAGGAGATTGGCGGTGCCGATCTCATCGCCACGCACATTTTGGCTAGATTCAGGATGGCTGGGCACAGCTCGATGGCCGGTTACCTGTGCATCGGCGACGCCAACCAGATCGTTCTCGATTTGGGCGAACGGGACATTCTTCCGGTAGTGAAGCAAGTGCCTGTCATAGCCGGAATTCTCGGCGCCGACCCGACCCGGCAGATGAGCAACTACCTGAATAAGGTCAAGGACGCTGGTTTTTCTGGAGTACTCAACTGTCCGACGCTGGCTCTGGTCGACGGCAAGTTTCGTCGGGACTTGGAGGAGACCGGAGTCACCTACGACAAGGAAGTAGAGATGATTCGCTTGGCCCGCCAAAAGGAGCTGTTCACCCAGGCCTTCGTAAGCAACGTGGAAGAGGCTCGCAAAATGGTTGAGGCTGGCTGCGACATGGTGATTCCGCATATGGGCAACTCCAGTGGCGGATCTATCGGCTCCCAGAACGTCGTGTCGTTGGACGACGTGGTAATTCGAATTCAAGAGATTACCAACGCCGCTAAGTCCATCAACCCTGACGTCTTAGTGGCCTGCCACGGTGGCTCAGTCGCCTTTCCAGACGACTTGCGTTACGTCCTGAGGCGGACCAAGGGAATGGATGGATTTGTGGGCGGTTCCAGCGCCGAGCGTTTTCCCACCGAGAAAGGGATCAAGCAAGTCACGGAAGAGTACAAAAGCATCGGTCTTGACGGTTGAGTAGTGGGAAAGAACATTGTTCTGCTGGGCACCCTGGACACAAAAGGTGAAGAATACGAGTTTCTCCGTCGCCTGATTGAAGCGCAAGGGCACCGGGCGATCCTGGTGGATGCGAGCTGCAAGGTGCCTGCCTTGGGATTCCGCGTCGACGTGCCCTGTGATGAGGTGGCTCGGGCGGGCGGCCTTGATTTCGGCGAGGTCCAGGCTGGCGATCGTAGGGCCGCCACCGCCGGAATGGCCCGCGCGGCCGCGGCGGCAATCAGCCAGCTCTACCAGAACGGTCAGTTGGATGGTATCCTGGCCATGGGAGGTTCGAACGGCACCGCCATTGCCAGCGAGGCCATGAGAGCCTTGCCCGTTGGTGTGCCCAAGGTCTTGATTTCGACGATGGCCTCGGGTAACGTTCGTCCGTACATAGGGAATAAGGATATCGCCACGATCTTCTCCGTCGCCGATATCTGTCTGAACAAGGTGACCAAAAGGATCTATGCCAACGCCGTGGGAGCGGTTATCGGGATGACCTCGGTTGACGTTCCAATGGATGGACATCCATCCCGGCTGATCGGCATCAGCGTCTTTGGAGTCACCCAGCCGTGCGTGTCCGAGGTTAAGGAGCGGCTCGAGAAAACGGGCTTCGAGGTTATGCTTTTTCACAGTGTGGGCACCGGCGGCGAGGCCCTCGAGGAACTTGTGGAGCAGGGTCTGATCGATGGAGTTGTCGACGTGACCACCAGCGAACTGGTGGATGAGGTTGCCGGAGGCGTGTTCACCGCCGGCCCCAGACGGCTAGAGGCGGCCGGTCGGAAGGGAATTCCTCAGGTGGTCGTCCCGGGCGCCATCGATCTGGTCAACTTCTGGAGCAGCGCCGTGCCCGACCGGCACCGGGGTCGCCGGTTCTATCGCTTCAATTCACAGATAACCTTGATGCGCAGCAACAACGCGGAGAACCAGGCCGTCGGACGAATGATGGCCGAGAAACTGAACCGAGCCAGCGGGCCGGTGGCGGTAATTGTGCCAACGGCAGGCTTTTCCGATCTCGACAGAGCCGACGGTCCGCATACGGTGGATTTCGGCGGCAGCACGTCGGCCTTGTGGTTTGACTCCGCGGCGGACCAAGCCTTCGTGGAGGGATTGCGCGGCAATCTGAGAGGAGACTGGGTAGAGCAGGTGCCCGTTCATATCAATGACCCTGTGTTTGCTGACAGATTGGTCGAGAGGTTTCTGGATCTGATGGGTCGGGGGTAGAGGCTATAGAGGAGAGGCGGCGTTGTCATGGCCAGGAGTTGTCGGGACGAAGCACTCGCCCGCGGTTCAGGACAGCGCTCCCGAAACGCTGCACAGGATCGGCGATGTGAAGGGAGCCACCCAAGTCTTAGCGGGCGCTTCGCCCTAAGGAGACTCTGTCGATTCGGCGGGCAGGATGCCCGCCGGCAATCTGCCCGATTGTCGTCATTTCGGCTTCTGGTCTTAGGTTTGACGAGGGCCGAGATTATCAGGAGGACAAATAGTGGAACGACGAGAGCTCATTGACGTGGCGCTGGGTCACA
>JAMDCE010000676.1 GCA_023489135.1 Chloroflexota bacterium | reverse complement strand
TGATCGACGGCTCTGGCACGCAGGTTCCGCCCGATATCTTCGGCCGCCCTCTCGTCTTTCAGCAGCCACTCGATCAAGCCCGCCAGCTGCTCGGTGTTTCCCAGCTGGGCGTACACTCCCAGGTCTCCCAGTATCTCCATACTGACGGGAGTGTTAAACGTAACCGTAGGCAGGCCGGTCGCGATGTAATTCAGCAGCTTTCCGTTGCCTTCGGTTTCGGATATCTTGGGAGAAACCGCCACGTCGCCGAGCGAAAGGTACATCGACGCCTTTTCGTAGGGTATCTTGCCGGTGAACGTCACGAAATCCGAGATGCCAAGCACCCCGGCCAGGTCTTTGTAGCGCTGCTCGCCGGGGTACCCCATCAGCAAGAAATGCACGTCGGGCACCTCGCGGTGTACCAGGCTGGCTGCCTGGAGCAAATGGCTGCTTCCCTGATACTCGGCCAGGAGGCCAAGATAGACCACTATCTTGCGATCCTCCGGAATGCCCAGCTCCCTCTTGAGCTGCAGTCGCCGGTGGAGGGGAATCTCCCATTTGGGGCGGAAGCGATCACCATTCACGCAGTCGGGCACCGGGAAGACCTTGTCCGCCGGGCAATCAAACTCCCGAATGAGAATGTCCGCCGCGTTTCGCGAGCTCGTGATTATGACGCCGGCCAAGCGGTTGATGATCATCTCAATCTGGCGCAGCGGAGCGTAAACGAGGCTTTCGCGACGCAGGAAGGAATGGTCCACCATCTCGCTGGTGAGGCTCCCCTGGAAATCGAAAACCAGAGGGGTCTTATTCAGCCTGCTGATGGGGTATCCGATGAGGGCGCCTTCGTGCAAGTGAGCGTGGACGATATCAGGCTTAACCCTCCTCGAGGCGGCCAGGGCATAGAGGGATAGCCAGGCATCGAAATAGACCTTGCGCTTGGAGGAACCCACCCGCACTCCGTTGGACAGCGGAGCCGAACGGGCTCGGCAAATCTCTACCCCGCCGATATCGCGCCCGCTGCCGTAGGTACACACCGTCACCTTCGATCCGGCCTTTTCCAGCGCCAGTGTTTCCTCGAGGATTCTGACGTGGCAGCCGTAGTCGGCGAAGAAAGAGGTGGGAGCGATCTTCAAGATGCTGTACTGCTTGAGAACCTCAAGAGTACTATGGGGCGCGATTTCCTGAACAGGAATCTCAGTTAGACCTCTTCGCGGCAGGGTCTCAACCATTGGCAGCCCTCAATGGCACAGTAGCTCTATTCTTCTTCGCGCAGCCTGCGGTGGAAGCGTATCAATTCCCGAAAGGCCCGTAGTATCACGTCTATGCGCGCCCCGGTCGGGTTTCCTGCCAGCCGCGGAAGATGAGTCACCGGGACCTCCCGGATTCGATAGCCCTTCCTCCTGGAACGGACGAGGAACTCGGCGCTAAAGGTCGCGCCGCGCGATTCGATGGTGATATTATCCAGTATCTCTCGCTTGAAGAGCTTGAAAGCGCAGTCGACATCGCGCGCCGTGTAGCCAAATAGCGCGTTTATGAGTAGCTTCCAGCCCCAGGCGTTAAGCTTGCGGACAAACGGGTCCTGCCGCTGGGCGCGGTATCCTATCACCAGGTCGGCCTCGCCGATGAACGGCAGCAGCTTCGAGATCTCCCTCACGTCAAACTGGGCATCGGCATCGGTCATAAGGACGAGATCCTTGGTCGCCGCGTAGAAGCCCGAGTGGACGGCGGCGCCGTATCCTTGATTGACATCGTGCTTCACCAGCCTGACCGAAGGATGCCTTGCTGCCAGCTCGCGGGTAACCTCAGCCGTACGGTCCTTGCTCCCGTCGTCGACGACGATTATTTCGTAGTCGACGCAGACCTCCTGCATAGTCTCAAGGACCGCGGCGACAAGCCGTGGAAGATTCTCCTGCTCGTTGTAAGCCGGCAGAACGACCGATATGCTGGGCAACATCCCTCCGCATCAGGGCATTGGCCCGGCGCCGTTCCCCAACGAGGGCATCGGAGCCCGGCAAAGCCACTGGTAATTCTACACCAACTGGAAGCTGTGTGCAACAGCAACCGCTCGGCGAGACTGAATCGTTTAGCCCTTTGGCGGCCAGAGGAAGGTGCCCCCTGCTATATAACGAGCCATCCTTCGCTCGGTTGCGCGGGAAAGGTCGTGTTCAGAATATTGCGGAAATAGGTTAAGGGCGCCGGAGCAGGCAGCGCTTCCGCATTGTCCCCTCTCCCTCGCGGCCGAGGGAGAGGGCTAGGGTGAGGGTGACCCCGTGAATATGACATCGAAGGCTGCTGAATCGAAGCGCAACGGGGAACCCTCACCCTAGCCCTCTCCCTTTTGCGAAAGGGAGAGGGAATTTGCCGCATCTCCTCTGGTATTACTAACAATCCGCCGTACAGTACCTGTGAAAAGAGGAAGTTGAAGATAGCCCTGCATTGGTGTAGAATCCCAAGCGTCGAAACGTCCTCTTGTAGGCGCATGGGAGGTAGTAGCGGGGATGGAACTGCCGGCCAAGCTCTTCGGCCTCTCCGATCTCGGGCAGCTGCGCGCATCTCTGAGAACGGAAGGGAAGAGGGTGGTCCTCACCAATGGCTGCTTCGATATCCTCCACGTGGGCCACGTTCGCTACCTGCGCCAGGCGAGGGCGCTGGGGGATTTCCTGGTCGTCGGCCTTAACTCCGACGATTCCGCTCGAGCCCTCAAGGGACCAGCTCGACCCCTAGTTCCTGAGGCCGAGCGTGCTGAAGTGCTCGGCGCGCTGGAGTGCGTCGACGCCGTGGTGATCTTTTCCGAAAAGACCGCCGAGCACCTGGTGGAGATGCTCCGGCCCGACGTGTACGTCAAAGGTGGAGACTATGGGACAGGTGACCTACCCGGAAAGGAGCTTCCCGAGGCCAAGGTTGTCGACTCCTATGGTGGAACCGTGCGCATCGTGCCCTTCGTCGAAGGGCGCTCCACCACGGATCTGGTTAACATAATCCTTGAGAAGCTCGGGCGACGATGACCAGCGTCAGGGCTCGAATCGCCACCGCCGCCACGATTATTATGTTGGGGAACGTTGGCAGCCGGCTGCTGGGGCTGGTACGCGAGCAGGTAATCGCCGGTCTCTTCGGACCCACGGCCACCACGTCGGCCTTTGTCGCCGCCTCCACCGTCCCGACCATGGTCTACGATCTTCTCATCGGGGGGGCGATCAGCGCGGCGTTGATTCCGGTCTTCTCTGATTACCGCAAGGGCGACGACGATGCTGAGCTGGGTAGCGTCGCCGGGGGAGTGCTGATCTGGACCTTTGGCGTTCTGGTCGTGGCCGTCGCCTTGCTCGAGCTTCTGGCGCCGCAAGTGGTGTCCATACTCGCCGGCGGGCTGGCTCCGGAGGCCCAATCCGAGGCTCTCACGATGGTCAGGGTGGTCTTGCCCTGCGTGGTGTTCCTGGGGCTTTCGGGCATCACCACGGCTATTCTTTACTCCCGGCAGAGCTTCACCTACCCCGCTTTTTGTGTGGCCGCCTACAACGGCGGGATCATCCTGTTTGCCTTCGCTTTTGCTTCCCGGTTGGGCGCGACGAGCCTGGCGCTGGGGGTGTTGGCCGGGGCCTTTTTCCAGCTGGCATTTCAGCTGCCGGGTTTGAGGGGAATGCCATTATCGTTCGTCTCCAGCCTGCGGCACCCGGCGCTGTCGCGGATTCTCAAGCTCTACGCGCCGGTGGCCATCGGCCTGGTGGTTACTCAGATAGGCGTGGCCATCGACCGCAACTTCGCCTCCCGCACCGGCGAGGACTCTTTGGCGGTCATGCGCTTCGCCACCACCTTGATCCAGTTCCCGCTGGGCCTGATCGTGACCGCGACCTCCTTTGCCGTCTTGCCTACCTTGGCCAGGGCCGGAGCGCCCGGGGGGGCGGTTGCCGTGGAAGCGCAAGATTCCCTGGAATCGTTCAAAGGGACGCTGGTGATCGGATTGAAGCTGGTTCTGCTGGCCATTATCCCGGCGGCGGTGGGGTTGACGATCCTGCGCGAGCCGATCATCCGGCTCCTCTTCCAGCACGGCGTATTCGACGCCTACGGCACCGAGCGCACCGCCCTGGCCTTCCTGTATTACGCGCCGCAGCTGCCGTTCGTGGCCGTGGATCAGCTGCTCATTTTCGCCTTCTATGCTCGCAAGAATACCATCACGCCGATGTTGATCGGGGTGCTGGGCGTGATCGTCTACGTCGTTCTGGGCATGGCGCTGATGGGCTCGATGGGCATGGCCGGCCTGGTCCTGGCCAACACCGTTCAGAACTCCCTGCACGGCGTGATCCTCTTCATACTCATCGAGCGGGCGGTGGGCAGCATCCGCGGTTACGGCCTCGGGCCCACCGTTTTCAAGTCCGCCATCGCTGCCCTGGCCATGTTCGTCGCGTATCTCATCCTCAACCCCTACTTGAGCGGCGCGGGCGCCTCGGAGGCGATTCGCGGGCAGGTAACTTATCTGGTGACGATGGTGGGAATTCTGGCTGTTGTCTATCTGCTCTTACTGCACGTTCTCCGAGTCGAGGAAACCAGGCTCTGGTGGCGAGCGGTGCGGGCGAGATTCGGGTGAGACAAGGCCGTTCTTCTCAGTTCTCTCGCCGATTGTTTGGTGGCGGCTCTTGCTGTCGAAGCCGGGGCCGTCCTCGTCCATAAGGACCCCGAGTACGATGCCCTGGGAAATGTGCGCCAGGAACGCCTTCCATACCAGAACCGATAGTAAGTCGCAATCGAAGTGGGGGCTCAAGTTCCAGCGCGGCTTGTCGATGATAGAAATGACGACTATCTACGTCGGTGGCCGCGGTGGGGTAAGTGGTCACGACCAGGTGGTCGAATCGCCAGGCCAGGGGCGACAAGCTCAGCTCTGGGACGACGTCTCACGATGAAACCAGTTGTCCACAGCCACAAGCTAAAATCAGCCTTATGCCATCGTTCAAGGCGTCCGGGTCGAAGGATGTCCGCCCTACTGTGCGACCAGCTAGAAGAGCAGGTGCTAGAGCGAACGGCCGAGCTTTCGACTCTTTTCAGCGCCTCGCAAACCATCGCGGGCTCCATAGGCGTCAGGTCACATCTTCCGGACATTCTGACGACGGTGATCGAGGCAACACCACCCGCTAACGCCGCCGCCATTTTCCTTTACGCACCCGAAGCGGATCGTCTTAACCTGGCAGGCAGCGTCGGCTTTGAAGAATCGGAGCTGGCCCTGGTGAGGCTGCGACCGAGCGAAGGGGCTCCAGGACTGGTATTCCGGACCCAGACGAGCATAGCGTTTTTCGATTCGGGCGAATTGGCGGCAGATATCACGACAATGGACGAACGCAATCGTTCTCACTTCGAGAATGCCCTCGCCAATATCGGCACAATTGACACTGTGATACTGGTGCCACTCGTCTCTCGGGCGCGATGCCTGGGTGTCTTGATCGTGGCAAACGTTGGAAACTCTTTGGACAGTCGACTTCTAACGGCCCAGATTCTGGCTGATAGCATAGCGGTGGCCATAGCCAACACCTCGTTGTATGAGGATTTGGAGGCGCGCGTTGAGGAGCTGAAGCAAACTCAGGCGATGCTGGTACATTCAGAAAAGATGTCCTCCATCGGTCAGCTTGCCGCCGGTGTGGCCCACGAGATCAACAATCCCATGGGGTTCATCAGCAGCAACCTGAACACCCTGTCTGAATACGCTCGGGATTTGAAGCAGTACGTAGGGAAGTCGGATGAAGTCCATCAAATCCTGGCCGGCGTATGTAACGGAAGCGCGGCGCCGGTATTCGAAGAGCTTGATTCCCTGCGGAAGACGTTGGACATAGAATACGTGCTGGGTGACCTGGAAAACCTGGTTCGGGAATCCCTGGCGGGGTCGCAGCGAGTCAACAAGATCGTGCACGATTTGAAGACCTTCTCGCGCGCCGACGATGGGGAGAGTCAGCTGGCCGATATCAACGCCATAATGGACAGCGCTCTAAACATAGTATGGAATCAGCTCAAGTATACCTGCACGGTCAGCAAGGACTACGGCTGCCTACCGGAGCTCAGGTGCAATCCCAATCAGATCGGCCAGGTCTTCGTAAACATACTGGTAAACGCGAGCCAGGCCATTGGGAAGGACCGGCCCGGGGAGATATGCATAAGAACGCGCGCTAATGAAAAGTCCGCTTTTGTCGACATCGGCGATAACGGGCCGGGCATGTCCGAGGCGATCTCGAACAGGATATTTGATCCCTTTTTCACCACCAAGCCTGTCGGGCAGGGCACGGGACTCGGCCTGTCGATCAGTTACAACCTTATCGAGAAGCATAGGGGCAACATCTACGTCAAGAGCGAAGTCGGAGTGGGCACGACCTTCACGGTAGAGTTGCCGCTTGTTCACAAGGCGTGACGAGACTTGGAGCATACAATGGATGAACGAGAAGAGACGATACTGATAGTTGACGACGAGGAAAACATCCTTCATTCGCTCCGTCGCCTTTTTCGATCGGATGGCTACCGCATCATCACCGCCTTGACTGCCGAGGAGGGTCTCCAGCTTCTCGATGTCAACGCCGTTTGGCTGGTGATCTCGGACAACGCCATGCCCGGAATGAGCGGCATTGAATTCTTGAAGAAAGTGTGCGACAAGAGCCCGACGACCGTGCGGATCATGTTGACCGGCTGCGCCGATCTACTCTCGGCTGTGGAGGCGATCAACAAGGGAGAGGTGTACCGATTCGTGACCAAGCCCTGGGACCCCGAGGGGCTGAAGAACCTCGTGAAGCAAGGCCTCGACCAGTACCGGCTGGTGCACGATAACCAGCGCATGCGTGCCTTGATCGAGGAACAGAATGATCTCCTCAAGCGATGGAATGAGAGCCTGCAAAGGACGGTGGACGACCGTACGGACGAGGTCACGCAGAAGAAGGCCGAGTTGGAGAAGCTCTACGTCCAGCTGCAGGGCAGCTTCTTCAATACTATCAAGGTGTTCACCGGCCTGGTCGAGCTGCGCAACCGGGCCATCGGTGGACACGCCAGGCGCATAGCCGCTCTAAGCAAATCTATCGCGCTTCAAATGGAGCTGGGTGAGGATGCGGTAAAGAACGTCGAAGTGGCGGCTCTCCTGCACGATATCGGCAAGATTGGCTTGCCAGACGAGGTGTTGAGAAAGGACGAAAGGTTCTTGTCGCCCGGTGAGCGGACGCTCATGCGGAAGCATCCGCTCCTCGGACAAGCTGCCCTTCAGATGGTCGACAATCTGGAGTCGATCGGTGTGCTGGTCAGGCACCACCACGAGCTATGGGACGGCACGGGATATCCCGATAAATTGCGAGGAGAGGCGATTCCTTTGCCTTCCCGGATCATCGCGGTTGCCGACGCGCTGGATCGCTATCAGGAGGCTAAGTCGGGAAACCTCGACGATTTCATCGAAGCGCATCTGAAGATGGGCTACGATGGCCCGTTCGATCCGTCGGTGGTCCTCGCCCTCAAACGGGCATCGGACAGCTCCCCCTCTCTCAACCCCGCTCACGAAGTTTCTGTCCCCCTGCGTGAGCTCAAGGAGGGAATGGTAGTCTCGCGAGACGTGAGGAGCGTGACGGGCATCCTGCTCATTCCGAAGGAAGAAGCATTGAAGCAAGTCTACATCGATAAGCTCATCACCTACGAGCTTCGGAAGCTGGTGCCGTCGACCGCATACGTTTATAGCCGGGCGTCGGAATAACGTCTTAGGGCTCGCCGGCTTCCAGATCAAACCGTTTCTCTCTGATAATCTTCAAGCAAGCGCTAACCACGTCTGGATCGTACAGGACGCCGCGGTGCTCGGAGATCTCCTGCAGGGCGGCGCCCATACCCAGGGCGGGCCGGTAGGGGCGGTGGGAGGCCATAGCCTCGACGACGTCCGCCACGACCAGGATCCTTGCCTCTAAGAGGATGTTGTCGCCCTTGAGCCCCTGGGGATAGCCCGAGCCGTCCATTAGTTCATGGTGTTCATGCACGATTTTGGCCAGCGGCCACGGAAAATCTATCGGCATCAATATGCTGTAGCCGATTTCCGCGTGGGTCTTGATCATGTCGGACTCTATAGCGGTCAATCGGCCGGGTCTGCTCAGTATCTCGGTGGGGATACATATCTTTCCGATGTCGTGAACCACCGCGGCCAAATGGATCCCTTCGATCTGATCCTCCGGGAGGGCCATCTCTTCGGCCATAGCGGTGGCCAGCCTGGCGACGCGCTGCTGATGCCCCGCCGTATAGGGATCTCGCATCTCGACCGTTACCGCTATCGCCTGGATGAACCCATTCAACGTCTGCCGCAATTGCTCCAGGCTTTTCTTAAGGTGTTCCCGTGCCTGCACGCGTTCGGAAATGTCCTCGATCATCCCGATCGCCAGACAGTCTGGGCCTTCCGTCCCGGGCACGATGGAAGCGGTGAGTCTAGCCCAAGCTATCTGTCCATCCTTACGAACGTAGCGCTTTTCCACCTGGTATTGTTGGCGCTGGCCGCTGTGAAGCTCCTGGAAAAGCGTCGAGTTTATGGCGATATCGTCGGGATGGGTGTATTCGGCAAAAGGCCTGGTCCGAAGCTCTTCCGAGCTGTAGCCGAGCATCTTCTGTAGCGCCGGGTTACTTTCCATCACCCTTCCGTAATTATCCATGAGAGATATGCCCAGCGCCGAGGCCTCGAAAATGGTGCGGAATCGCGCCTCGCTCTCTTTTAGGTCCTGCAACGCACGCTTGCGTTCGTGCCGCGCCTTGGCATCACCAAGTTCTCGTTCTATTGCCGGCAAGACCCGGGTGAGATTATTTTTCGTGATGTAGTCGTGAGCGCCGGCTTTCATGGCTGCCACCGCCATTCCCTCGCCGACCTTGCCTGAAACTATGATAAATGGCAGGTCGACACCTCTCTCCTGCACCAGCGCCAGAGCGGCCAATCCGTTGAAGCCCGGCAAAGAGTAGTCGGAGAGAATGAGATCCCACTCCTGTCTTTCCACCGCCTCAGCCACCTCGGCGAGCGTGTCCACGCGTTCAGAAGTAAGATCATATCCACCCATGCGCAGTTGTGTCAGGAGCAAGGCAGCGTCGGCTTCTGAATCCTCGATTAGTAACACGCGCAAGGGTTTCCTCATTGTCTACACTCCTTTCGGCTCCCGGCGCCGGGGTGCTTGGAGGCACTCCGCACGATGCATGGTCTGGGCAGGGCGCTCAGATTCGCTACCAGCGTGTGAAATGAAGAGAGCCCGGGCCACAACAGTACGAATATCAATCGCGCTGTGCTACGCGTCAGGCGTCGTGGCCGTTTGATTTCGAGAACCCACAGATGCCGTTTTCGGATCGGTCATCCCCCCGCAGATGTTGCAGCAATGGGCCGCGTAGCGCATCACCCGTCAAATCCTCCAGAACCCAGAAGACCCTGGCGCTTAGGCGCAACAACGCATTCACGACTTGCGGCCGGTCACAACCTTCTTGTTCCACAAACACAAGGAGGTCGCCGAAGTCGATTCCTTCGTCGCCAATCCTCAATCTATTGACCATGGGCGCTTTTCGCCCCGCCAGTTTGGCGGAATGCTCCACGATGGCTCTAGTGCCTCTAACGGTTAGGAATCGCGACAGATAGTCCCAGATCGAGGACATTAGGACTTCGAAGGATTCGATCACGTCGGCGCAGGATTCCCTGCCCTCAAACCTGCTCCTCAGGAGGTCGCCTATGTTCCAGTCTTCGCCGTTTAAGTCGCGGTCGTTCACTCCGTCATAGCCTCCTGGCAGTTTGATGCACTCGGACCTGAATCAGCGCGGGGAAGGACAGTACGCATAGTACCTTAGCCTGGACGGAAGGTCAAGTAGTGCGCGCTCATCGCGTGAGGGTTCGCCGCCGGGAAGGCCCAGAGGCTCGGCTGCCATCCCGCGGTCCGCTCTGCCACCAGGACCGTCAGACTTGCTCAAGTCACACCCGCGTCTGACGATTTTACCATTGATTCACCGATGTCGCGCACCACCGCGACGGCTCCAACGATTTCCCCTGCACTGTTCACGACGGGAGACGAATTTACGATTCGATGGCGCATCCGGCCGGTTCTCGGATGGCGGATAATCTCTTCGATACCTCTGAGAGTCTCTCCGGCCAGGGAGCGCAGCAGAGGAGCATCTTCTTGGGGGCGCGGCCTACCATCTACGTTATATACTTCTAGCCCATCCAGGCACTCTAGTATAATGGGCCCCTGCCGGGCATCTGGCCGGCGCTTAGACCCGAAGCATCTAGCGGCGGCCTGATTTAGCATACTGATTCTGCCTTGGGCGTCACAGAACCAGACCTCATCGTCCATTGTGTTGACGGCCGTGAGGAGCTTGTTGTGCTCTCGCTCCAATTCCTCGGCCCGTTCTCGAATCCTGATGCAAGAAACAACTAACTTCCCATTCACCTGCTTCAACCGCTCCAGTAAGGTGTCGCGTCCTGTCATTAGCTGGCTCGCGGCAAACTCCAGTTCTTGCAGCTCGGCGGTCTGCCGCAGCAGCTCCTCGAATCCCCCGTTGTCCGGCGCCGGATTCTTCTTCCCCTTGCCCACGATTGAGAAACCTCCGCAAATGAAGCTGCTCGGGCACTCAAAGTTGTGCCCGGTTTCCAGGCAGCGATCAAACCCCAACCTCGCTCGTTGGGGCAATGCTCTTCACGTGACTTTGACTAGCGCGGAACTGCCGGCTTCTGGCGCTCGGCCTTCGAAGTCCTCAGCAGAAGGCGCTTTCAACGCGACGTGAACGTTCATCTTGTGTTCTTGACGGCATTGGAGAGGCAACAGCGTCCACGCGACCGATTAGTGGAAGATGGGCCGCAAGAAACGTGCCACGCGATTCGCTTTGCCATCGAGTATTGATTGCGCAATAGGGTCTGAGTATCGTTGTACGGATGGCGAACGTGTGCCGCCGGCCGGCGGCAACGAGCCACCCGGAGGCTGGCCCTGAAATCATTTTCGTGATCCGTTGCCGCTAAGCAAACCCCCGTTCAGCGCAGCGCGCACCTTGGCCAAGAGATCTTCGATTTCGAAGGGCTTGGACAGGACCGCCGAGAGGCCATACTGTTCAGCGGGGAGGTAATCGACGGAAGGGAGCTTCGACACGAGTATGATAGGAGTGGTGTAGTCTGTGTCCTTAATCCGCTCGATGAACGAGCTATCGAAACTGTAAGGGTCGGCCTGATCGAAAGCCTCGGTGATAACGAGATCGAAGTGTGCCTCCCTCAGTAGCTGGCTAGCTTCGGTCAGAGAGTCGACCGCGGTTATGTCATAGTCTTCTTCCTCCAGGACCAGAGCGATTAGAGAGCTGATGGCCTCGTCGGGTTCCACGACCAGAATGCTTTTCGTCGCCACCACCACACCTCCGCACCACACCTTCGCGACGATCGTAAACACTGCCCCCGCGACCTTGTTGCCAGTCAATCAGCTTGGCCATCTGGCAGAAGGAACCATGCCTGCCACTACTTAGCATACTTCAAACCGGGCCGTGAGTCAAGGGGACCATAGTCCCCTTTGCCGGTGGGATGTGTCACATTACGGACGAATCATGTCCGGTAATCAAAGGAGGCAGGCCCAAAAGCCTGCCTCCTGATGGTACGGGTTGCGGGAACCACCTACGCCGTCTTACTTCCGTCTTCTGCCTTGCGCAGGATGTTTTCCCATTCCTTGTCGACTTCGGCCTGAAGTCGATCCAGGACCGCCTTGTTCCGTGGGTCCATTAGATGCTTGAACCGGCCCTGCGGCTTGAGGAAGTCTACCAGAGGCTTTTTCTCCTTGGGCTTGTAGGTTATCTTGTACTTGCCGTCCACGATCTCGTAGAGCGGCCAGTAGCAGGTATCTACCGCCAGTCGAGCGAGCCTGACGCTGTCCTTGGGCTCGTACTTCCAGCCGGGGACGCAGGGCGAGATGATGTTCAAGAAAGCCGGCCCGTCGGCGTTGAAAGCCTTCTCCGCCTTGGCGACCAGGTCGCGCCAGTTGGCGGGCGAGGCCTGGGCCACGTATGGGATGCGGTGCGCCGCCACGATCTCGGTCAGGACCTTGCGCGGGCGGGTCTTGCCCGCCTGCTCCGATCCGACGGGGCTGGTGGTGGTCCAAGCGCCGATCGGCGTTGCGCTCGACCGCTGGATGCCGGTGTTCATGTAGGCTTCGTTGTCGTAGCACACGTACACGAAGCGGTGGCCGCGCTCCAGCGCGCCCGACAGGGACTGCAACCCGATGTCAAACGTGCCGCCGTCTCCTCCGAAGGCCACGAAGCGAATGTCCTCGGTAATCTCGCCGCGCTTCTTCAAGGCTTTGTAAGCCGCCTCTACGCCGCTGATGGTCGCCGAGGTGTTCTCGAAGGCGGTGTGAATCCAGGAACAGCGCCAGCTCGTGAACGGGTATATGCTCGTGGTAACTTCCAGACACCCGGTCGCGTTGGCCGCCACTACCGGAACGTCGATGGCGTGAAGTACCTGGCGAACCGTGATGGGTGCGGCGCACCCGGCGCACATTCTATGACCGCTGGCCAGCAAGTCCGGCTTCGTGGACATCTGCTTTAGATTGGGTGCCATTGCCGTTACCTCCTCTCACTCCAAGATAGAAGAATGATTCATCTACCTCACCCGTCCGAGCTATGCGCTCGAGTCGGTGGTAGACGCTCTGTATCATTTCGGGCGTGGTATCCCTTCCGCCCAGTCCGTAGATTCCGTTTATCACTTTCGGTCGGCGGTCACTGTCGAGCAGCGCCGACCGAATCTCGATGCCCACCGGGCCGCCGCCGGCCCCCGGCGAGTCGGCTCGATCCAGGACGCAAAGAGCCTTCAATCCACTGAGCTCCCGGACCAGATCCTCTTTGGGGAGCGGCCGGAACATCTTGAGCTTCAGAAGTCCCGCGCGCAGGCCCTCTTGGCGCAACCGATCGACGGCGATTTCGGCGGTGCTGGCGGCCGAGCCCAGCGCTACTATGCCCACCTCGGCGTCGTCGAGCTGGTACTTCTCATAGGCCCCGTAGTATCGGCCGGATACCCTGGCGTACTCCTGCGCTACCTCTTCGAATACCCCGGGAACCGCTTTCATCACCTCGGCCTGCTGTCGCTTGAACTCGAAATAGTAGTCGAAGAGCGCCAACGGACCGTAGGTAACCGGATTGCTGGGATCCAGCAGCGGACGCACCGCCTTGAACGGTCGCACAAAGTCCTGCGCCTCCCGATCTTCGATCAGGTCGACGGGGGACAGCGAGTGGCTGACGATGAATCCGTCGTAGCAGACCATTACCGGCAGACGCACGTCGTC
>JAMDCE010000371.1 GCA_023489135.1 Chloroflexota bacterium | reverse complement strand
AGCCTCGGCCATCCTCCCTAGAATCTTCTGCGTATTTCCATCAAGGTCACCCACTGTGGTATTGATCTGTGCCAGGGCGATTCTGAAGGATCTCACCTTTTAGCTCCACAAATGCTTTTTTTCCACTCTTACGCTAATTATACGGGACACGAGCTGATTTCCCAACCGGTCCAGGATGTCTTTGCCAAGGATCTTACCCCTCGGCCAAACGTAGATCAAGTAGGCGGGTCCGGCCCGGCGCACCGACGCGGTCTCCAAAGCGATACCCTGTGGTTTTTCTGGAAGGACGGAGCTTACCATGGCCGACGGAAGTCATCCATTAGTAAAGCCACTTCCAGAGCCACACGCCCTGGCTCAATGCCCCAGCCCAACTTTCTTCCTTCTCCTGACCACCATTTCTAAGCAGGCGTGCAGGGAGCAATGAGAGGAAGGTGCGCAGGATTAGAGACTCGAGCGGAATTCTCTAGAAGTACCTCTGCCTCGAAAAACCGGGTTTTGGCATAGAAATTGCTCTAAGTATAGAAACGTGCCAGTGGGCACCTTGCCTTTTTGGTACGGCCGCGAGCACAAGCATGGAGAGAAACGGTGGCCCAGGGATTTCCACCAGAAGAGCCGAAACAAGCTGTCACCACCCCACAGACCCTCGACTGCGAGAAACTAGAACGCGAAAGACAGTTCTTGGAAAGCATAATAGATAACGCTTCGGCGGCCATCGCGGTGACCAAAGGCCCCGACCATATCTTCGAACTGGTGAATCCGCTCTACCAGACCTTTAAGCCAGGTGTGCAGATGATCGGTCGTCCGGCTGCCGAGGTCTTTCCTGAACTGAAAGAGCAGGGCCTGATCGATATAATGGATCGCGTATACCAGACGGCCGAGCCCCATCGAGCCACTGACTTTCGGGTGTTTCTCAGATGTAACGGGACGAAAGTCAAAGAAATCTGTTGGAACTTCTGCTTCACGCCGAGGAAGGACGAAGCCGAGCGTGTGCAAGGAATCCTGCAGTTCATCGTCGAAACCACTGAAGAAGCGCGCGCCCGCGAGGCGGCCCAAGCGGTTCTTCGAGAAGCTCAGGAACAGGCCAGGCGTGGGGAGGCTGACCAGCGGAATCTCAGAGCCATCGTCGATGCCATTCCCGTGGCCGTTACTGTAGCCGAGATGCCGTCGGGCCAGATTGCCTTGATAAACCGCGCCGCTATCGACTTGTTCGGTCCTCCAATGACATCCGAAATGACCCTGGACGATTATTTCAAAACGTATCGACTCTACCTACCTTCGGGCGAGGCGCTGGTCCCCCAGGAACGTCCGCTGAGACGGACCCTTGAGCACGGTGACACGATAACGGGGATGGAAGTCGTTCTCAAGAGGATTGGGCGAGAACCGGTGCACCTTCTCGTAAACTCCGCTCCTCTACGAAACACGATTGGTCAAATCACCGGGGCGATCATAGTCTACCAGGACATCAGCAAGCTGAAGGAACTCGATCAAATCCGAGCCGAATTCATCTCCGTTGCCTCTCACCAGCTCAGGACGCCTTTGACCTCTATCAAGGCTATCGCTCAGACTCTGAAGAAGAAGGCCGTAGCTCGTGGCGTGGATCAGCTAGATCTAAGAAGTCTGGACACAATCAACAGCGAAGTAGACCGGATGATTCGGCTCATCCAGGCCGTCCTAGATATGTCCAAAGCTCAGGCTGGCGAGGTCGAATTGGCCCGCAAGCCAATGGATCTAGTCGAGTCTATCAGGCAGGTGGTAGAAGACAGACAGGCTACCACGACAAAGCACACCATCCGGTTGCAGGCCGAGGTGCCCCAACTCATTGGAAACTGGGATAAAGACCGTGTTGAGCAAGTGATGTGGAATCTGCTGGAAAATGCGATTAGATTCAGCCCTCGAGGTGGTCCCATCGACGTCGTCGTCAGACGCCTCGATGGTGAGGCCGAGGTAGCCATAACAGACCAAGGAGTGGGGATCGCTGACGAGGTTAAGAGGCATCTCTTTGGTCGGCCTTTCATGGGTTACAATACAGTGCGCCACCGTCCCATGGGTCTGGGTCTAGGACTTTACCTGAGCAACCAGATTGTGGCCCTCCATGGTGGACGAATCTGGGTGGAGAGCGAAGTGGGTTATGGCTCGACGTTTTTCTTCACGCTCCCCCTCGGTCGGTAAGAGGCGGCCCACCCAGGGTTGACTCGGGGGTTTCCGGCCGCTATAATGACACGGACCTGACGTCTCTTCAACTCGCCTCTCCTCTAGCAGGTCGCAGTCGACCCATAGCACCTTGATCGTTCCCAAGCTCTTCAATGAAGACATCGCGACCTTTTGTTCCCTTTTTCGGCTGGTCCGATCGCAACGCGGTGCATCCCTTCGTGGACGAGGTGAGCTATGACAGACACGGATCCGCAAAACCAGAGCCGGCCAGAATTCCCACAGTTCCATCCGTTGGAAACCTTTGGCTCCTCGTCGCTGGATAGCCTCCCGGCTGGGGTAATCATCATCGATCGCCACTACCGCCTAATGTTAGCCAACAAGTTCACGCAGAACTGGGTCAAGCGCTCCCTTGAGGAGATACTGGGAGAACGCTGTTTCCGTCTTTTTCATCAGACGGATGATATTTGCCCTGACTGCCCTTCCCGAGTAACCTTCGAGACCGGCCAAAGCACCACCATCACCCACGCCGGTTTAGATCGGGGCGGCAAGCCAACTTACACCGAACTGACCACCTTTCCTCTCCGGGATAGTGCTGGTCAGGTGGTGCAAGTGATCGAATACGCCCGGGACGTTTCTGAGAAAGTCTACTTCCAGCAATCGATTCTTCAGCTCAACGCTCGGCTTTCGGCCCTCAACGCCATCGCCAGCATCGTGAGTTCCTCTCTCGACCTTGACGAGATACTGCATCTGGTGAGCGCCAAGATCATGGAAGTGACCGGGTCAGATGGAGCGGCCGTGGGATTATGGGAAAAGGACGGCAACTGGCTGATCACAAAGGCTCAGGTTGGCTATCCTACAGCTTTTTGGACCACGGGGAATAGCGGGCGAGTGAAGATAAGGGGAAGCCTGTCCGAATTCGAAGCAAGGGCGGGAACCCCGGAGCATTTCGCCGACCTGGTGGAAAACCCCGCTCAGACCGTGTATAGACTCCGTGAGGAGGGCATTCGCTTCGTGGCGTTGGCGCCAATCAGATCAAAAGAGAGGACTATGGGCCTGTTGGCGTCTGGCCGGCGCGGAGACGAGCCATATAGTTCTCAAGACTTAGATTTCTTGGCCGCCGTCGGCAGCCAGATTAGCGTTGCCGTTGAGAATACCAGGCTCTTTCAGAGGCTTCGGGAATCTGAAGCCACCTACCGCAATATGGTCGAGTGCTCGAACGACCTCATCTGGACCCTCGATGAAAAGGGCGACTTCACTTGGTTTAATCGTCAGGCCGAGGAGTTAACCGGTCACCGGCTGTACGATTGGATCGGCAAGTCCTTCGTTCCTCTGGTCGCACCTGAGGACCTTCCAAAGGTGCAGCGAATCTTCAGCGAGACACTGGCTGGCGACTCTCCGAGTTATGAAGTGAGAGTACTGAAGAAGAATGGTGGGAGTCGGGTCCTCCTGGTGAACACCACTCCCGTCTTTGCCGGCAGTAGCGTAGTAGGAACCATCAGCTTTGGAAAGGACATCACCGATAGTAAGCGCGCCGAAGAGGAGTTGCTGCAACGAAACTGCCAGTTGGCCGCCCTCAACGACCTCAGCTTCGCCGTGAACCAGTCGCTGGACCTGGGCGAAGTACTGCAAAGGGCCCTGGGCAAAAGTATGGAGGCACTGCACCTGGATTCCGGGGGCATCTATCTCCTGGAAGATGAAGAGATGGTCCTTACCGTTCACAGCGGACTCTCCGCGCGATTTGTGGAAGCTATGAGTAGAGTGCCCTTGGACGAGGTGCCGTTGCAGGAAGTCATCGCTTCACAGAGACCTTTGGCGCTGCAGACGAGGCTTGACGCCAGCATGCTGATAGCCGAAAGCCTGAGACAAGATGGCCTGCGCTCCGTCCTCCGCGTACCGCTCCTCGCTGCCCAGGGCGTTCTGGGGGTAATGAATCTGTATAGCCGCAAGGAGCGCATTTTCACGCCCGAAGAACTGGAATTCGCCACATCCGTCGGCAACCAGGTCGGAGTCGCCATCGAAAACGCCCGTCTGTACCGGCGCACAGACGAACAACTCCAGGAGACTATCGAGGAGCTGGCCCGGGCTCTGGAGGACGCCGAGCGAGAGCGGGCCAAGGCCCAAATGGTCACGATGGTTTCAGGCGACGCCATCATGGTGGTTGATGCCCACCGACGAATCGTGAATGTCAACCCTGCTTTGGAGGCCCTCACCGGCCACGATGCGTCGGAGTTCCTGGGAAGGCCGTGCTACCGGTTTCTCAACGTTCGCGACAAAGACGGGATCTCCCTCTGTGACACTGCTTGTCCCTTCGTTAGTTCGGGCCCGCGCCGAAGCGTTCCTTTGGAGGTGCTGATCTCTGGTGCGGCACCGGCTGACATCTGGACTGAGTTGACGATGGGGTGCACTGCCGACGACCTCGGTAGGCCTCAGGTTGTCGTCCACACCTTCAGAGATTTAGCCAAGCGGAAGGAGGTGGACCGGCTGAAGGACGAGTTCCTGGCCGTCGCGACGCATGAACTAAAGACCCCCATCACGTCCATCAGAGCGTACGCGCAGACGATGCTGCGGCAGTTAAAGGCAAATGGCGGCCTCCACGGGTTGGATCCTGCAGCAGACCCCACGCCACAGCAAGATCACGAACGAAAGCTCGAGGGTCTATTGAGCCAGATCGACCGTTTGACTAATCTGGTCGATGAATTGCTAGACGTATCCCGTGTTCAGAGCGGTAGGCTGGAGTTGCGGAAAAGTCCGGCCGACCTGACTGACCTTCTCGCGTCTGTGGCCGAAAGAGCTCGGCTGACCACCGATAAGCATGTTATAGTCCTGGATGTGCCGAAGGACCGGCCGTCGCTGTATATTGACTCGTCCCGAATCGAACAGGTAGTCACCAATCTAATTGAAAACGCGGTGAAGTACAGTCCCGCCGGTGGGAGAATAGAAATCCGGATGAGCGTTTCCGAAGAGGTCGTGCAAGTGTCTGTCGCGGACGAGGGAATAGGGATTCCGGTAGAGCAAAGGCCGCACGTCTTCGATCGCTTCTTCCAGGTCGCCAACCGGGTCTCCCACCAGCACAAGGGGTTGGGCCTCGGGCTATATATCTCACGAGAAATCGTGGAACGGCACGGCGGAAGGGTTTCGGTTGATGGTCGAGAGGATGGCGGCTCAATCTTCAGCTTCACCCTTCGTCTGGATCGTGGGGAGAACATTACCGTTAACCCCAGCGAAGCCCGCGATTCCTACCTGAACGCCTAGGTTCTTACGGCTTTGAACTTCCTCCTTCTCTCTGTCTTTGACGAACGAAACATGCTGACGCCGTTCAGGAACTCTAGGACCACTTCCGTTGACCACATCCTCCTGAACCACAGATCAATCCGATTATCGGGTGTGTCCGCACCTCGCTTTCTTACCAAGGAGCAGCGGGAGGAGATTTGCCGTCCGCCCGCGAAAGATCAGGGAGACCCGCAACCTTATGTCTTTGACCCATCAGCCATCTTGACTACTACTTGACAGCGCTCTGGAGCAATCTGGTGCCGCCACCCTCTCTTGCAGCCTGCACCGTGGAATGATCGGGAAATGCAAGGCTGTGAATAAAGGATCCCGGAAGCGGTATTTCTCGAACGCGGAGACGAGGCGCAAAAAAAAGGGGGCAGGAGCAATCTCCTACCCGGCCGTCTTCGCTTCTGGCTGGGGAAGGAGGATTCGAACCCCCGCTTACTGATCCAGAGTCAGCTGTCCTACCACTAGACGATTCCCCAGTAACGGCGATATTTTAGCATAAACCCAGGCCTTTTTCAAGCGACGCGGAGGTTGGGAGCTAGGGGTTAGGGGTTAAGCATCTGAATACTTCTAATCCCTAACCGATATCCCCCTCCGCGGTCAACACCCGCTTAGATCCACCTCACTGAACGGTGAAGAAGGTGGTCTCCGAGGCCTTCTCTTCACCCTCCCCAGCCGTGACGACTATTCGCCACTGGCCGGGAGTCGTTTTGCGGCCAACCTTCCAGCTCCAGGATATCTGTCCATTGTCGTCAGCAGTTCTTGGCTCGAGGCCGGAGGCCGTGCTGGCTCCGGACTTGTAGAATACGGTGATGGTGCACTGGAGGCCGGGCCTAGTCTCGGCCACAAGAGTAGCCACATCCCCGCGTTGCACCGGAGAGGTCACTGAAACAATCTTGAGGTTCAGAGTCGCGGTCGGCGATGGCGCAACAGTAAAAGTCGGCGTGGGAGGAGTTAAGGTAGTTGTCGGAGACGGTGTTGAAGATGGCGTGGGCGAAGGCGGAAACGGGCTAGGGGTCGGTGGGGCGACCGGCGTGTCAGTCGCGACCAGAGCACTAGCGATCTCCGCTGTTGGCGACTCCGGGGACTGCGCTCGGCTTCCCGGAGATGGTCCACAAGCCGAGAGCGTCACCGCGAGAGCGAGAATGGCCACCAGTGTGTACATACCCATCATTGTTACTGTCCAATTCTTAGGAGTTCGCCCAGGAAAGATGAGGCAATAAGCAAGGCGATGAGAAGAGTTATAAGACCAGTAGCGCCCCAGGCGATGGCGTTCAAGACGGGCCCGTTGGTGTACTTTCCCATCACCGCCTTGCTATTCGCAAGTTTTAGAAGAAAGACTAACACTATGGGCAAGAGGATGCCCTGCACGAACTGGCTGAAGACCATTATTGTGACCAGCGGAAGATTAGGGAAAAGAACCACCACGGCCCCGATGGCAATCAGCCCTGTGTAGAGTCCGTTGAAGATAGGGGCGTCGGAGAAACTTGCGGAGATGCTCCGTTCCCATCCGAACGCACCAGTGACAGCGTATGCGGTCGAAATCGGTAAGACACTGGCAGCAAGCATCGATGCCCCGAAAAGGCCAAGCGCGAACAGCACGTAAGCATAATCTCCAGCCACTGGCTCCAGCGCTCGGGCAGCGTCGGAGGCAGTGCTCACGGTGAGACCCAGGGGATGCAAAGTTGCCGCAGTGGAGACGACAATAAAAAAGGCCACGAAAATAAGGAAGAAAGAGCCGAAGATCACATCGGCCCTCTCGTATTTGTACTCCCGCATCGTGATGCCCTTGTCGACCACGGCTCCCTGAGCGAAGAACTGCATGTACGGGGAGATAGTCGTGCCGATCAGGCTGATGAACATCAGGAAGTAAGCCGAATTAAAGTGAAAAGAAGGAACGAAGGTCCCTTTAGCAACGTCCCCCCAGTCGGGGCGGCCCAGGAATGCTGAGCCCACGTAGGCGAGGAGAAGAGCGGAGAAGATGAGAAAGATCCGCTCGGAGGCTGAGTAAGAACCCCGCACCACCAGAAGCCACACGAGCACCGCTACGACCGGAACAGCTATGAACTTGCTCAGGCCTAGCAGTTCCGCGGCTGCGGCGATGCCAGCGAACTCGGCAATGGTGGTGCCAGCGTTGGCGACTAGAAGGGTCAGCATCGCCACCGTCGTCCAATGCAGGCCAAATTCCTCTCGGATAAGGTCGGCCAATCCCTTTCCAGTCGCCGCGCCCATTCGGGCCGCCATCTCCTGAACGACGGCGAGAGGAATGCTGATCAGAATGAGAACCCAGAGCAGGCTGTATCCAAATGACGCACCTGCCGTTGCATAGGTGGCGACTCCGCCCGCGTCGTTCCCCGCCGTGGCCGCAATCAGCCCAGGCCCCATCACAGCTAGGTATAGCATTAACTGGGTTCTGCTGACCCTTAGCCTCTTGATCACCGTCGTCCTCGAGCGGCTGTTGTGTCATACCTCATTAACCTTCGTAGATACCCATGGCCAGGCCTACGCGAAGATCTTAGGCAGTCTCTTCTTCCAAGGTGTTGGTATCACCATGTCGATGGCGTCGTCCACCGTTATGATCCCCAGAATACGCCTTTCCTCATCCACCACTGGCACCGCCAACAGGTTGTACTTAGCGAACACTTGGGCGACCTCTTCCTGATCCAGATAGGGATCTACCGTGATGACCTCCCGGATCATGAACTCACTCAGCGGTTTGTCGGGAGGTGCCACGATCAGATCGCGTAGAGAAATCACCCCCAGCAGATGCTCCTCTTCGTTAACGACGTAGACGTAGTAAATGATCTCCGCCTCCGGAGACAACTCGCGCAGACGCTGAATCGCCTGGTCCGCCGTAAGGCTGGGGGAGAGCCCCACATATTCGGTGGTCATTATCCCGCCGGCCGAATCCTCCGGATAGGCCAGCAGCTCCCGTACGTCCCGGGCCTCCTCCTTCTCCATCAGCTTGAGCAATTCCTCGGCCCTATCCGGCGCCATTTCCGCCAGCAGATCGGCGGCCTCGTCGGGCGGCATCAGCTCGATAATATCGGCCGCTCGCTCGGAATCCATCTGATCGATAACGGATATTTGCCGGTCAGGATCGACTTCCATCAAGGCATCGGCCGCTGTCTCGTCGTCCAGGGACTCGAAGATGTCGCTCCGGGCCGACTGCCCCAATTGTTCGACGATATCGGCGATGTCCGCCGGGTGCATTCTGGACAAAGCTTCGTGCTGCACTCGAAGCCGTATTCCCGTTGGTCCGGACTCCACCGGGTCGACGGTATCCCAGGAGATGTATTTCGACGGAAGCTCGTAATGAAAGGCCGAGAGAAGCTTCTCGACGGGCACCTCCAGTCCCAACCGCCGGAGTAACGCTCGGGTGCTCACGTCCGCCCCTACCAAACGGTAGTTGCCGTTAACCCTGGCCAGGCTGAGATCATTCACCCGAACGACTCGTCGTCCGTTTATGTCGATAATCTGGCGATCCAGTACTCTGGAGCCTAGAGAAATCTCGTGTGGCCCCGGCTGGTAAGTCTGAAGCTGATCCTCGGATACGCGGAGAAGCGGCGATTCATTATCCAGGCTGGCCACCTGACTCCAGGGAACAAGTACCGAACGGCCTCGATCGGCTACGGCCAAAGCCGTGATAACGGGAAAGGGCTCTCCTGTGGAAACGAGAATGTCTTTCAATTTGCCGATGGGGTGGCCTTGGCTATCTCTTACGGTGCGGCCCTGTAACTTACTGAAAAAGGGCATAAAAAACCACCTCCGATCTGTCTCGTGAGGTGGCGCTGTTTCCTTCTCAGTTTAGATCAAGGGCGCATCACGTCCTAAAACAACACAAGAAGGCAAACAGAGCCAGGCCTCGTGCTCGCTGCAGAAAACGCTTACTATGAGGTTTACTTATACTACTGGGTTCGGCGTCCGTACTTACCACCTACTCTGGATACACCTCTGCGAGGCCGCCCAACGCGGCCAGGCAAGAAGACGTCGATTAACTACCCGACCATAAGTATACGTCTGGCCTAGGCCTTTGTCAACCGCTTTTCCCCTCCAAATCGGGTGTTTTCCGTTCCTGCTGCTCCATTAACCACCGCAATCCAGGTTAGTCGCGCTGGCAGATGGCCCGTCTCTAAGTGCTAATTTCCGTGCTGGTCCGGGAAGTGGTCGATTTCGTTCGGTCGGCCGACCGGCGGCGTGGATGAAGGCACCATCGCGGTCCGACTGGGTTCTGCTGAGAACCACGTCCTACTTGGAAAGTGGACTCCAGCGCTGAGGCATGGTAAACTTCCAATGTAGATCTGTTCGAATGGGTGAAACCCCCAGCAGAACACTGGATCCCTGCTCTTTCGGCGAGGATAGCCAGGTTATCTCGCGACAGCGAACAGATGAAAGGCGACTCCGCAATACAAACCAAGAATCGGAAGAGAGGAGTCAACCGCCTCTTGCGCTGTGGCTTTTGCTCATCTATTTGAAGGAGGAAATTTTGGATAAGATCACTCTGGAAGCCGCCCCAAGGACGATCGTGGGGAAAAAGGTCAAGCGGCTCCGATCAGAAGGTCAGATACCAGCGGTTGTTTACGGTTACCAGGTCCCATCTCGCGCCATCCAGGTGAATAGGCGAGACCTGGAGCACGCCTTCCGCCAAGGCGGAAATAGTAGCCTCATCGATCTTCAAATCACGGGCGAAAACGCTCCGATCAAAGCCTTTATCCAGGAAATACACCGCGACAATGCGCATCGAGAGTGGTTGCACGCCGAGTTTCACGCCGTAAACTTGCGAGAAGAAGTCACGGGTCACATTCCCCTGGTGCTGGTGAACGAATCACCCGCGGTGAATAAGGGAAAAGGTGTTCTTCTCTACGGTATCTCAGAACTGGAGTTGAGGGCTCTTCCGACATCCATCCCCCACCATATTGAAGTTGACGTTAGCGCGCTTACAGAGGTTGACCAGACCATCCACGTCAAAGATCTCACCTTGCCATCCGGAGTTCGGGTGATAACGGGAGAGGATGAACTGGTGGCAAAAGTGGCACCTCTGGCGGCGCCAACCGCCGAAGAGCGTGAGGCCGAGGTGGCCGCGGAAGCCGCCCAAGCCGAGGCAGAACAAGCAGGTGAAAAGCCAGGGTCGTGAACCTGGCGACCGATCCAAACAAAAGGAGCCTCAGGGATATCCTGAGGCTCCTTTTGTTTGGAGGGACATCGAAAGCGGAAACCGTCTAAACGGTCAAACCTCCGTCGATGCCCCTAATAAGTTGATCATTATTCATAGGCACCACCTCCTCAATCCCAAGACTATCCAGGAACGAATTCTTTAATGCCAAATCTAACACAAGAGAGGCGAAAAGTCAAATCATCTGCCACAGTCTCAAGCGATCCGCAAGAGGCAAAGAAACTGCAGCTCAATCCAGCCGGATCAAAAGATCGTCCCTAAGGGGTTGGGGTAGCCTTCGACGAAGCGGCCGCCGGAGTGCTGTCTTCGCCAGATGACTCCACTTCTGGAGTTGCCTCACCCTTCGGGGGAATTACCAGTTCTTGCCCCACTGTCAAGAGGTTGGGATCGGCTATCTTGTTCGCTTTGACGATGGAATCTACGCTGACACCAAAATCAGCGGCAATTTTCGACAGGGTGTCACCAGACTTCACCGTGTAGGTTGTACCAGTAGCGCCGCTGGTTTCTGGAGGAGTAGGTGATGGTTTGGGTACTTCCGTAGGCACGGCCGTAGGGACGATCAGTTTCACACTTACGGTGGGCGTGGTCTCCGCGGGAGCCTGATCCGAGCCACAACCAGCCAGCGAGAGAGAGAACACAACTAGAAGCACGGGTAACCCGAAGACCAAAGCACGAACCATCAACGAACTCCTTTTCATAGGAGCTGACCTCCTCTTGGAAAAATGGCTAGCTGAACTACCGGAGCGTGATTAACATCCTCATGGCGTGCTTGGTGGAGATTATCTGGCAGCATTCTATCACAGCCAGTTTTGGGTAGCAATAGTTATTTCGAGGACCTGATGAGTTCACTTTGGGACGCAAGGCCAGAAACAGGTCGAATTGCGCACCCTATCCTTTATCTGATAAGATAACCAGGGACTAGCCAGGCAACGGACTGGCCTAGCCTCATTTCATTTTCAGGGTAAGTAAGTGCTCTTCGCTGAAGTCGCGGTCGCCTCCGCAGTGAACCGTCAAGGGCAATTGTTCACTTACGCTGTGCCCGACTGCCTCTCTGGAGATGTCGTCGCGGGACAGCTCGTTCACGTTCCCTTTGGTCAAAGGAAGCTCCAGGGCATAGTCATCTCTCTCACCGAAAAGGCGCCCTCATTTGACGCCAGGGAAATAGAAGCGGTGGTCGATACCAGCCCTGTCTTGCATCGGCCCCAGATCAGCCTCCTGCTGTGGATCACCGACTATTATCGCTGCAGCACCGGCGAAGTTATCAGGCTTTTTCTACCGCCCGGCCTGAGCCAGCAGGCTGTGCCGGTCGTCTGGCTGAAACCAGAAGTGTCCGTCGATCTAGGTAGACTCACCGCCGAAGAGGGGTCCGTCACTTCTCTTCTCCAGCAGCGTGGCCCTCTTTCCGTGACTAGAATTAGAAGTATTCTCCACCTGCGCGGTCTGGAGAAGGTGTTGAAGGAGTTGGAACGAAAGGGTTGGTTATCCAGCGCTTACGTCTGGGAGAAGACCCTGGCTCACCCTCGCTATGACCGTTTTGTCGCCTTAGCGGAGAATCGCGATTCCTGTTCAGATGGCGATCGCCGGTCGCCTCTCGGCCCACGCCAGGCGGCCGTTCTGCGCTATTTGCAGGATAGTGCGCATCGCGGCGTCAACGTCGGCAGCGCCGGAGAAAGCGAATGGCTTCCTGTAGGTGACGTACTACGCGAGACCGACGCCCGCATGACCACGGTGAGAGCTCTGGAGAACGCCGGCCTGGTGAGGCTGGAGAGCCGTGAGGTGAGCCGCAGTTCCTTGAAGGCCAGGTTTTTCCCTCTCTCCGAACCCCCTACTCTAACGCTTGCACAAGGCCTCGCCTGGCGCGAAATCGCCGGCGGACTTCTCGGAGGAGAGCATAAGGTCTACCTGCTCCACGGGGTAACTGGGAGCGGCAAGACGGAAATATACCTGCGGGCCATCACCAGAGCTATTCGTCTGCAAAAGAAAGCGATTGTCCTTGTCCCCGAAATAGCGCTCACGCCGGACATGCTCCGTCGATTCGCCGCGCGCTTTCCCGGCCGGATCGCCGTAATGCACAGCCGGCTTTCGCCAGGAGAGCGATTTGATGAGTGGCGGCGCATCCGCAGCGGAGAAGTCGACATTGTCATTGGCTCTCGCTCGGCCATATTCTCTCCGGTGCCAAACCTGGGATTAATCGTCGTGGACGAGGAACATGAGTGGTCCTACAAGCAGGAGCAGCGGCCACGCTATCACGCGCGCGAAGTGGCGGTCAAACTAGGCGAATTTGCGGGAGCGACCGTCGTTCTTGGCAGCGCCACCCCGGACGTGGTGACCTATTTCCGGGCGACGAGGGGAGACTACCATCGTCTTGAGCTACCTCACCGCGTCGGTCAGGCGCAGGCAGACCGCCGGTACGAGATCGCGCCGGAACTGGCCCTACCTCCCGTTGAGGTCGTCGACCTTCGCCAAGAGCTTAAGGCTGGAAACGGCGGGATATTCAGCCGGAGTCTGCACCGCTCGCTGAGGCAGGCCATCGCCCGTGGGGACCAGGCTATCCTGTTTCTCAACCGCCGGGGCTCAGCCACTTTGGTTCTGTGCCGTAACTGCGGTCATGTCCTACGGTGCCACCGTTGCACCTTCTCCCTGGTCTACCATCGCGCCGAACGGGAGGTAGGGC
>JAMDCE010000133.1 GCA_023489135.1 Chloroflexota bacterium | reverse complement strand
GTGCCGTCGGACCAGAGGTTCCCGTCACCGGTCTGGTGCCCTCTCCCTTCTTGTTGGCTGGCACGCTTCGGGGCGCCGAGGCCCTGATGCGGGATTTCTTCAGCAATCGCCGCTTCATCGAGGAGCTGTCCCTCCTGTGTATCGACTACACCTCGAAGTACGCGCTGCTTCTCGTCGAGGCAGGGGCAGACGTGATCAGGCTGGTAAACCCCTTTGCCAACGCGTCGTGCATTTCGAGAAAGCATTACCAGGAGTTTGTGCATCCCTACACGAGGCAGATGCTCGCTCGGCTCAAAGCAAAGGGCATCAGGGTCATTTTCCATACCTGCGGGCGTTGGGACGATCGATTGGACCTGGTGACCTCGGAAGGAGCGGACATCCTGCACGTGGACAAGATGGATCTTTTGGCCTTCAAGCAGAGCTACGGCGGCCGGGTCGGCGTCATGGGCAACGTGAAAACCGTCGACACGATGTTGCTGGGAAGGCCCCAGGACGTGGAGCGGGAATCGCGCGAGTGCATTCGACAGGCCGGCACGGGAGGAGGCTACATCCTGAGCGCCGACTGCGTGCTGCCGCGAGACACGCCGGTCGAGAACATCCAGGCTATGGTGAGCGCCGCGAGGAAGTATGGATGCTATCTGCAACAGTGCTGAACGATCGTGCAACATCTCTTAATTACAAAGCGAGGAGAGGGAAGAGTATGAAGGGTGACCTGAAACGGAACTTTGGTCTAACGGCGGTTTTCTTGTCCCTGGCTCTGTTGTTCGGCTGTGCCACGCCGGCACAGCCATCACCTACCGCGGCCCCGGCCAAGCAGTCTCCTCCCACGGCCCCCCAGCCAACCGCGACGCAACCGGCTAAGCCCGCAGCCAAGGAAGAGCCCAAGCCCCCCGCGAAACCGGCGGAGAAAGTCGCAGCCAAGGAAGCCGCTAAAGGGGCGATGCCGGCTCCGCTCAACCCGGTGGCGAAAGTGCGATACGGCGATTTGGCTAATACCTCTGACGGTCCGACCTACGTTGCCATCGAGAAAGGCTACTTCAAGGAGCAGGGCATCGAGGTCGAGCTCACCAATTTCCAATCCGGTGCCAAGATGATCACCTCCCTCGCCGCCGGACAATTAGACGTGGGCGGCGGCGCCGTCAGCGTGGGCCTGTACAACGCCTTCGCGCGAGGCATCAACATCAAGGTCGTGGCGGACCGAGCCAAGAATGGCCCAGGACACGATTTCAACACCCTGGCGATTCGTAAGGACCTGGCGGACCGCGTTAAGGACTTCAAGGATCTAAAGGGCTTTAAGATCGCCGTCTCAGGCATAGGCGCGGCCGGTCACGCCCAGCTCGGCGCCGCCTTGGCCAAGGGAGGCCTGACGACCAAGGACATCGACATGATCGAGATGCCCTGGCCGGATATGCTGGTCGCTCTATCCAACAAGGCCATCGACGGGGGCATCCTCTCCGAGCCGTTTTCCACACAGGCAGTCGAGAAGGGCTTCGCCGTCATCTTCAAGCGCGTCCATCCCGACATCTATCCGGATCACCAGGTGGGTGTTCTCATGTACTCGCCCCAGTTCGCGGACAGCCGGCCCCAGGTCGCCAAGCAGTTTGTGATGGCCTACATCAAAGGCATCCGGGCTTACATGGACGGGTTCGACAAGAACGTGGGAAAGGATGAGATCATCAAGATCCTTACTCAACACACGCCGTTGAAGGACCCTGCCATTTACAACAAGATCCGCAGCCCTGGTTTCGATCGAAACGGATACGTGAGAGTCGAACACCTCGTGAAGGATCAGGATTACTACGTTCAGGAGGGGCTGATAAAGCCTAACGAGAAGGCCAACATCGACAAGCTGGTTGATAACTCGTACGTGGAGTACGCGCTGAGCATATTGGGCAAGCAGTAGGGAGAGAAGATCTATGCTTCCGTTAGAACAAAAAGTCAGGCCTGAGCACACGGCGCTGATAGTGGTAGACGTTCAAAACGATTTCTGCCATAGCGATGGGGCCGGAGGACGGAGAGGCAAGGACATGCGGCCGATACAGGCGATGGTGCCCCGGTTGGTGGATTTCATCGCCAAAGCGCGGGAAAATGGCGTGCCGATCATTTTCATCCGAACCTCCCACGGCGCCTGGACCGACTCGGAGGTCTGGCGCGAGCGGGCCAAGGACGTGAGCATCCAAGAGATACCGATCTGCGCCGGCGAGAGCTGGGGGACCGAGTTCTACCTGGTGGAGCCGCGGCCGGAGGATAAGATCGTCTGGAAACACCGCTACAGCGCCTTCTACTGCACCGACCTCGACGTCGTTTTGAGGGCCAGGGGCATCAAGACGGTGCTGACGACCGGCGTCACGACCAATACCTGCGTGGAGACCACTTCGAGGGATGCCTTCCAGCGCGACTATTATGTCGTGCTGGTCGAGAACTGCTGCGGGACTTCCAATCCCGAGGACCACCAGGCCACTCTCAGGAACATAGGGAACAACTTCGGCGTCGTAGCCACCGCCGACGAGGTGGTGGAGGCGTGGGGCAAGCGGGGATGATGGGGTAGGGGGCTGGGGGAGGGACAGGGTGAGGGTTGCCCTGTCAGTGCTCGCGGGGTCTACCTTTTGAGATAGCCCGCAGGTCCAGGCCCTCACCAAATCCGCCATGCACCGGCCAGACAGAAACCTGTAGGGGCGACTGGCAGTCGCATCTGTTCCAACTTGTTCGATATCCCAACTGGTCGCGCCCTCACCCGGCCTTCGGCCGACCTCTCCCAGAGGGAGAGGTGATACACTCCCCGACCCTGTGGCCCCCTGTCCGGCCCAACATCGGCCTCGCTCGGCCTCGCTTCCCCCTCTCCCTCTGGGAGAGGGCTGGCGTGAGGGCGCAACCGATGCGTATAGCGCAATTGGTTGGAACTGATGCTGGCAGTCGCCCCTACAACCGATTACCCTACCAACAACTGGGAGCCGTGACCGCCAGGAGATCGTGGTCTCTAAGTCAGCTCCACACTGCGCACCGGCTGCAATCTCGGCGCTTCGCGCTCGAAATCTATGGCCAGGTCGCGGATGAGCTTCTCGGCATCCGCGGCGCCGAGGCGGATGTCGGCGCCGGGGGCCACAGTCTCCTTGCACGCCTGGACGACCTTGCCATTGACCTGCACCAGGCAGGAGAGGCACCTGCCGATCTTGCAGCAGAAGTGCCGGTACCCCAGGCTGCGGTCCCTTGACAGGTAGATCTTCTCCAGAATCCGGGATACGGTGAGGTTTTCCTCGTATTCAACCTGGCACTGCAGGGCCGAGCCGTCGCTGCGGACCACGCTAACCTTAACGTTCTGTTCACTCATATCTCGCATCCTTCAATCACGAAACAGCACAGATATCGGCGACTAGATCGCCGTCTTGAAGTCTAACCCTGGTCCTATATGGCGGCCTGCTATCGTCCGGCTTCGGGTAATCGCTGCGGTAGTGGTGGCCCCGGCTCTCGCGACGAATCAGAGCGGCGTGGCACACCATCCTCGCGGTCGTGGCCATCATCCGCACCTCCATTGCTTCTTGCACCTGATAGTTGAAGGCGCCCGGTCCCGCCGCGAGGCACAGCGGCGGGAGGTCGGAGTCGACCATGGCCGTGATGCGCCTGATGCCTTCCAGCAGGCCCTTTTCATCCTTGGCGGGCCCGGCGCATTCGAGCATCGTCTCGCGGATTCGGCCCTTGATCTCCGTGGGATCAGCCGGCGATTCCTTAGGCTCCACCACGTTCAGTAGTGAACGAGCGGCATCGGCAATCTGGGAATCGGATACCCTGGGCCAGGGGGCTTCTTTGGCGTACCTCGTGCCGAACAGCCCTGCCCGCCGGCCGAAGACCTGGGTCTCGGTCAGAGCGTTCGCCCCCAATCGATTGGCACCGTGGACGTTACCCGAGACCTCACCCGCGGCGAAGAGCCCCGGGACCGTCGTTTGGCACCTGGCATCTATCCTCACGCCTCCCAGCACCGTGTGTGCGGCGGGAGCCACTTCGATCTTCCCGTTGACGACGTCTATCCCAATTGAAGCGAGAAGGACCAGCGACGGCCCAACCTCCTTGAGCAGTTGTTTTCGCTCGGCCTCCGCCCGCGGAGACCGGCCCATATCCATATACACCCCGCCGCGCTCGGTCCCTTTCCCGCTTCTCACTTCCTCGAAAATGCGTCGGGCCAGCACGTCCCTTACCGGCAGCGGGTTGTACTGGTCCAGCAAATCCTCCCCGAATGCGTTCACCAGCCGGGCTCCGAACACATCGTGCTTCAGAATGTACTCGTAGAGCATCAGGGTTCCCTGCAGCGAGCGAGGGGAGACGAGCGCGGTGGGGTAGTAGAGCAGAATCTCCATATCCACCAGTTCGGCCCCGGCCTCGAAAGCCAGGGCATAACCGTCCCCGGTCATATCTACGGATGCGCTAGACAGGGGATACAGATCCTGGTAGCCACCGGTGGCCAGAACGGCGGCCCCGGCCAGGACGGCGACGAGCTCTCCCGCCCTGATGTCGTAGCAGAGCGCCCCGACCACGCGACCTCCTTCCAGCAGGAGCTTCAGCGCCATAACGTCTTCGTGCAGACTGACGTTGGGATAGCTCAGCGCTTTGCGTCTGAGAGGAAGCATGTAGGCCACCCCACCGCCGAGAGCGTGGCGGCTTCGAGGGTAGGAATGTCCGGGGGCCTGGCGAGGCTCGATCGCCCCATCCTTGCGCGGAAATCGAACCCCCCACTCGACGAGGTCCTTCAGTCGCTCCGAACCTTCACGGGCCAAGATGCGGGCGAGCTCCTTGTTAGTGAGCCCTCGTCCGGCGGCGACGGTGTCCTGGCAATGGACCTCTGGATCGTCGCCCGTGCCTTCCGCCACGGCCGCCAGAGCCCCACCGGCCATCGTGCTGGCGCCGCTTTTCCCCACCGGCCCTTTGGCCACTAGAGCCACCGTGGCTCCCTCGCAGCCGGCCTCAATCGCGGCCCGCGCCGCGGCCATGCCCCCGCCGACGATGAGCACTTCGGTTTCGTATATGTTTATTCGCATGTCGACTACACTCCCAGGTCGTACAGCATCTCGAATTCGAGGGCCAGGTCGTTTGCGATCATCGAAACGTTGGCCAGGGCGTGTATGGCATTAGCGCGCACCCCGGGCGCGAGATCTCCGCGCCTCAGGATGTCCTTCAGATCGCCGTACACGCGCATTATGGTCTCTTCCAGTTCCGGATCGGTCGTGAGCGGTGAATCCATAACCATCTTCCCCTCAGCGCCGGTCCACAAGGCGCTTGGATTTCAGCTCGAACGCAGGCAGTGTCCCCGGTTCCACAATCTCAAGGTTGAATCGCAGCCCTTCGTGAGCCTGGGATAGTCCCTGGCCGATGTCGCCGACCAGCGCCTGCCGCGCGTCGGCAGACACTCCCGCACTGGGCTCCAGCCTGACCGTTATCTCGTCGATGTAGTCTTTCTTCCATAGGACGATCTGAAACTCGCGAATCGATTCGAATTTCCGCACCACGCCCTCGATGGCCGACGGGAAAACGTTGGTTCCCCGGATCAGCTTCATGTCGTCGGTCCGGCCGAGGATACCGCCGCGGTAGAGGTCCCAGGTGCGGCCGCAGGGGCAGAAATCGCTCGGCACCTTCTCGACCAGGTCACCGGTTCGGTAGCGGATCAAGGGCAACAGCGGGCGGCCAAAGGAGGTGGCTATGCGCTCACCCTTCTGGCCGTAGTCCACCCATTTGCCCGTCGCGGGATCGATGACTTCCTCGACGTGATGGGACTCCTGAATATGTACGCCCCCCGACTTCTCGCTGCACTCGTGGGCGCAGAGGCCGCCCGACTCCGTCATTCCCGCGAAGTCGCCCAGGTGCGCCCCCCACGCCTTTTCGATCATGGCCTTCGTGGCGGGAACGTTGGCGCCGGGCTCCCCGGCCGCGATTATCATCTCTACCTTGGTGTCCCTGGCCAGATCGACGCCCATCTCCTGAGCCACCTGGGCCAGCCTGATGGCATAGCTGGGCGTGGCGGTAATTACCGTGGCCTGCACGTCGATCATCTGCCGGATGCGCGCCTCGCTGGAAAGGTTTCCGCCGGCTACCGTGCAGGTGCCTATCTTCTGAAGCCCGTAGTGCGCGCCCCAGAACCCGATGAAGGAGCCGTAGCCGAACGGGAGGTAAGCCACGTCGGTCGATCTAATGCCAAAGCCATAGAGCCCTATGGCCCAGGAGTCCGCGCACCAGTTCCAATCGCGCACCGAGTCCAGCGCGCGCATGGGCGTCTTCCCCGAGGTTCCACTCGTCTGGTGGTAGATCATCGCCACTGTTGGCGGCGCCGACATGATATCTCCGTAGGGAGGACTTTCTAGCTGTGATTCGAGGATTTCGTCCTTGGTGACGAAGGGCAGCAGCTGGATATCCTCGAACCGGCGGATGTCGTCGGGGTGGACTCCCGCCAATTTGAGCTTGCGCTGCCAGAACGGGCTACGCTCGTAGGCCCAGGAGACCAGCGTCTGAAGCTTCTTGAGCTGCCACTGCCGCAGCTGCTCCTTCGGCATCAGCTCCGTCTTGGGACTCCAGTAACCGACCGGCTTCATAGCTAACATGGGCATTCCCTCCGTGCGACTTAAGTGGGGGAAGCGTTTCTCGGCCGCCTCATGTTACCTGGGGTTCTGTAGGTGTGTCAATACGTGCGGCGTTTTCTCGCAGGGTCCTCAATCAAAGTCGTGTAGCGCCTGGTTCCCTCTCCCTCTGACGCGTGATGCACACTGTCGAGAATTGTATCTGCTCGGACCCCGGCCAGGGTCCGAGTCCTTTGAAAGCGTGATCCGTCCAATAATGTGCACCACACGTCTCAGGGTGTGGGTCTTTCCTTGACCGCTCACAGGACGTTGAGAAGGCCCTACGTTTTCTCGAAAGCGCATTCTCATCCATCTCGTTCCCATCTTCACCTTCTTTGCGCCCTTTGCGGTTAGCACCGTTCTCCCCTGCTGCTCAACGACGGCCTCATTCTATGGCTAGAGAGCGAGGAAGTCAACACCTTCCAAACTGCCCACGCCGGACCATCGGCGTTGACGCGTGATGATTCGCTCACTATAATGGCCACGAGTAGCCAAGGCTTCTCTCCTTGTTTTTCTTTGCGCTCTTTGCGGTGAACACCGACCACATCGGTTGAAGGCCGTGCCACGATTCTTTGAGCAGGAGGGTTAGCATGCTGACACCAGGCGAAAAGTCACGGCGCTACGAGTTGCTGCGTGGTTTGATGCGCAGCGCCGGGGCGGATGCCCTGGTGGTGATCTCTCGAGCCATTATCGGCGACATGGGAGCGATACGCTACGTCTGCGATCACCGCCTGCCTAATCGACAGGCCTACGCCGTCTTCGTGGGAGATGCCGACCCGATCGTGGTAATGCAGACACCCTCCCATCGCGTTCGCGCCCAGATAAACTCCGGCCTGTCCGACGTGCGCGACAGGCCCCGGCAGGTGGAAGAGGTGGGTGATATCCTGGCCGGATTGCCTTCGGCCGTCAGGCTAGTCCTCATCGCCGGGATGAACTCGTCCATGCCGGTCGACGACTATCTCTACCTGCGAGAGCGCTTCCCGAACGCCGAGCTCCGCGACGCGACGCTGGAGATGAACCACCTGAAGTCCATCAAGAGTCCAGAGGAGATCGAGTATATGCGGGAATCCATGCGGATTGCCGATCTGGGCTTTCGGCGCTTCCTGGAGGTCGTGGGGGTCGGACGCTCGGAGCGCGAGGTCGTGGCCGACGTCGATCAAACCCTGCGCCACGCGGGGGCCGAGGAGACGATGGTGCTCATCGCCACCTCTCCGCGTGCCCCTTACATTGCTCCACCGACCGATCACGTCCTGAAGTCGGGAGACGTGGTCAACTTCGGGGTGGAATGCGGCGGTCCCAGGGGGTATTGGGCACAGCGCGGAGGAGTGGCCAGCCTGGGCGAGCCCAGCCCTCAGATGAGCCAGCTGCACGACGACTCGCTCCGCATCATCGCGCAGGCGACCCAGATGTTCCGTCCGGGGATAATTGTAGGTGAGGCTGCCGGACGGGTCAAGGGTCTAATCGAAGGCTGTGGGCACCGCATGGTGGCTTGGACCGGCCACGCCATAGGCCTCGACATCCAGGACGGGCCGGTGCTGCTCAAAGCCGAGCGCCGGCTCTTCGAGGAAAACCTCACCCTCGCCTTCCATCCGCAGATAGCCGACCAACACGGCAACGGGGCCTACATCGCCGACACCTATGTGGTCACGCCGAATGGCGCCGTAGGATTCAGCTCCGTTCCATTTGAGCTACACATTCGATAGCTTGCCTGCTTCGCATTTGACACCCCCGTCTTCTATTGTCTATAATCTCTCACGCCGTGGGTGTCTGCGGAAGGTATTGGCTGGCTCAGACGCCAGGCACTGCGTGCTTTTGAGTGTTGGTGCACGGCAAAGGCATCGATCCCCGACGGGATGGTGCCTTAATTGTTGCGTTGAGCATGATTCTCCGAGTCGGATGGGAGGAGGGCCTAGGGATGCAGCAAAAACACATTAGGCTCCTGATCGGCATTGTGATTCTGGCCATTGTGGCCGCCTGGATTGATCTACCCAATAACGGCGGAATTCACCTTGATTTCGCCGGCATTAAGATAGATCGGGAAATCAAGGTTCACGAAGGGTTGGACCTGCAGGGCGGTATGCAGGTCATGCTGGAAGCCGACGTCCCTCCCGGACAACAGATCGATAGCCAAGCTATGCTGGCCGCCAAAGGGGTGGTGGAGAACCGCGTGAACTCTCTGGGCGTGTCCGAGCCCCTCATCCAGCTGCAGGAGAAGAACCGCATCATCGTGGAGCTTCCCGGCATAAAAGACCCGGAGCGAGCGATCCAGACCTTCGGCCAGACCGGCTTGCTGGAGTTCATCGACGCCGGAAGCATCCCACCGGCAGAAGGATCGCTGGTCACTACCAGTATGGGTGGTCCCAACACGGTGGGGAAAGTGGCGCTGCCGACTCCCACCCCAGAGGGCGGGGCGGCTCCCAGCCCCACGCCAAGCCCAACCCCGAGTCCGTCGCCCACGCCGGAGACGCAGAATCCGATAACGGGCACCGAGCAGATAACTCCCACTACTCCCGGTTCGGCGCAGGCTTCCACTCCCACGGGAACCAAGGTTTATCCGACCGTTATGACCGGCAAGCACCTGAAGAGCGCCGACGTCTCTTTCGACAACCTGGGCCGGCCCCAGATCTCGTTCTCTCTGACTGATGAGGGCTCCAAGATCTTCGCCGACTACACTTCTAAGAACGTTGGAAAGTACCTGGCCATCGTGATGGACAAGAAGGTCATCTCCAGCCCCATCATCAAGGGCCCGATCACCCAGGGCAACGGCGTGATCGAGGGTGGCGACCGCGGCTTCCCGCTCGAGGAAGCGCGCAGCGTCGTCATCCAGTTGAAGTACGGTTCCTTGCCGGTTCCGCTGAAGGTCGTCCAGAACCGCACGGTGGGACCGACGCTGGGCCAGGATTCGATCAACAAGTCGCTCATCGCCGGAGCCATCGGACTGGGGGTGGTAGTTCTCTTTATGCTCGTTTACTACCGCCTCCCGGGCGTGCTGGCCAATCTGGCCCTGGGAATCTACGCGCTCACGGTGTTCGCGCTCTTCAAAATGATACCGGTTACGCTGACGCTCGCGGGCATCGCCGGCTTCATATTATCGATCGGTATGGCCGTCGACGCCAATATTCTGATATTCGAGCGAACCAAGGAAGAGCTGCGGTCCGGCAAGACGCTGGGAGCGGCTATTGAAGCCGGCTTCGCGCGCGCCTGGACGTCTATCCGTGATTCGAATATCTCGACGCTCATCACCTGCGCCATACTGTACTGGTTTGGGCTGAACTTCGGCGCCAGTATCATCAAGGGCTTCGCCTTTACCCTGGCCATAGGTGTGGTCGTCAGTATGTTCACCGCCATCACGGTGACGCGCACGTTCCTGCGGGTCACTCAGCGCGTGTGGTTCTCGGACGCGCATTCGATGGAAAACCCGACGGTGCGGTGGTTGTTCGACATACCGGGCCGCAAGCGAGGGGCCGAGAGTAGCTTATCGGGAGAGGAGGCGGTGGTCTAGATGATTGACATTATCGGCAAGAGATTCTGGTACTTCTTACTTTCGGCCATTATCATCGTACCGGGATTGATCTCTCTGGTGATCCCTCCCGGCCTGCAGATGGCGGTGGACTTCACGGGCGGCACCCTCTGGGAGATGAAGTTCAACCGTGAGGTTCAACCGGGTGAGCTGAAGGCCGTCTTCGGGCAGTTCGATCTCGGCGATGCCGTCATTCAAACCTCCGGAGATCAGACGCTGCTCGTTCGGTCCAAGGAGATCAAATCGGATTCGCCGGTGAAGACCGAGATCCAATCGGCGTTGCGCCAGACCTTCGGCGACTACACCGAGCTGCGGTTCGAATCGGTGGGGCCTTCGGTCGGAGAAGAGGTAGCCCAGCGGGCGATCTGGGCGGTGGTAGCCGCATCGCTGGGCATACTGCTGTATATCAGCTGGGCCTTCAGGAAGGTGCCGTCGCCTTTCCGCTATGGCGCCTGCGCCATCATCGCTCTGCTACACGACGCCCTGCTAGTTCTGGGGGTCTTCTCCATCCTGGGGAAGCTGTTCCGCATCGAGATCGACGCCCTGTTCGTCACCGCCTTGCTCACGGTCATCGGTTTCTCGGTCCACGACACCATCGTGGTCTTCGACCGAATCAGAGAGAACATGGGCAAGCGAGGGAACGAGTCGTTCGCCTCGGTGGTCAACCACAGCGTGCTGCAAACGCTGGGACGCTCGCTTAACACGTCCCTGACCGTTATCTTCACCCTGAGCGCGCTGGTGCTGTTCGGAGGGGTGACCACCAGGACCTTCGTCCTGGCCCTGCTGATCGGCATCGTCAGCGGAACCTACTCCTCGATCTTCAACGCCAGCATGCTGCTGGTGGTCTGGGAGAACGGGGAGCTGGGACAACTCTTCCGCAAGCTCACCTTCAGGAGAGCGTAGGGGCGTTAAATTGAACGCCCCATGCGCATCAAGCTAACACGCGACGGTCGAATCAAAGAATGATGCAGGGGCTTGTCCCCTGCTCGTAAGACTGTTTGGAAGACTGGGCAGCCTCGTTAGTTCTCCATGCGGTTCCTCCGGCAGCCTCACCGATGGCCGGTGTCATCACACTTCGACCAAGCAGGGGACAAGCCCCTGCACTACAGCTTTAGGCGCAAAGCTACCGCTAGTCTTGCCTCCGCTGAATCACGTACCTCACCATCTTAACCACCTCTATCATCACGAAAGGTATCAACGCCGCTACCGCGACTACTGCCAGATCCATACCGGTCAGCGGGGTGGTGTGGAGTAGCTGCTGTATCCAGGGAACGTAGACCGCCACACTCTGGAGCCCGAGCGTGGTGAACAACGCGGCCCAGATGTAGGGATTCGGGGGCCGGTGATTCCGGCCGGCGAGTATCCCTCCCGAGCGCAAATTGAGCATGTGCAGCATGAGCGCCAGGGCCAGGACGGTAAAAGCGAAGGTCGTCGGTTTGTTGCCCATTCCGTAGGTCAGAACCGCCCAGTAGAAAGTGGCGGCCGTTACCAGTCCTATCAGCGCGCTGCGCACGGCTATCGAGACGAGCAGCCCGAGCGGGAGAATCGATTCCCTGGGATTCCTCGGCGGCTGGCGCATGACCCCGGGATCGCCCTTTTCGAGCGCCAGGGCCATGGCCGGAAAAACGTGCACCAGCAGGTTGAGCCAAAGAATCTGCAGTGGCAGCAGCGGCAGCCCCAGGTCCATGGGGATCACGAAAATGGTAGCCAGGATCGCGGCGAAGCTGGCCGTTAACAGGAACCGAATGGCGCGGCGGATGTTGGCGTAGATCACCCGTCCTTGCTCGATGGCGAGTACGATAGTGGAGAAATTGTCGTCCCTGATGACCACATCCGCGGCTTCCTTGGCCACGTCGGCACCACGAGCACCCAGGGCAATGCCGATGTGGGCGGCGCGCAAAGCCGGCGCGTCGTTGATCCCGTCGCCGGTCATAGCCACGATCTCTCCATTCTCTTGCAGCGCCCGTACGATGCGCAGCTTGTCCTCCGGGGTGACCCGGGCAAAGACGTTTATGCGCCGCAATAGCTCGCGGTGCCGGCCCGCTTCGACTTGCTGCAAGTCCCTGGCCTCAACCGCCTGAGGTGGACCGTCGCCCGTGAGCCCCAGCTCGGTGGCTACCGCCACGGCCGTTGCCAGCTGATCGCCGGTGATCATTATGGTCCTGATGCCCGCCCCCCTGCTCCTGGCAATCGACAGCTTCACGTTAGGGCGCAGTGGATCCTTCATCCCGACGAGTCCGACAAAGATCAGGTCGTTCAGGTCCTCGATCATCTGCGCCGGGCTGCTCAGCCGCTTGTAGGCCAGTCCCAGCACCCGGAGTCCTCGGCCGGCCAATTCCCGGTTCTGCCGCTGAACCGTAGCCGCGTCCTCCGATGTCAGCGGTCTTACCCCGTCCCGAGTGACAATCGCCGCGCAATCGTCGAAGACCACACTGGGGGCGCCTTTTACATAGGCATAGGTTGCGCCTTCGGCCGTCGCGTTGAAGGTGACCATGCTTTTCCGCTTTTCCTCGAAAGGTATTTCGCCCATTCTGGGCCGTTCCCACTCCAGCTTTTGCCGGTCGATTCCGGCCTTGAGCGCGGCCACCAGCAGCGCCGCCTCGACCGGGTCTCCATGGGCGTGCCAGCCGTCGCGGTCGCTTCTTTCCAGCTTGGCGTTGTTGCAAAGGGTGCCGATCTCCAGCGCCACCTTCAGCGGCGGGTCATCGGCCGGGTTGATCTCCCGTCCATCGGCGATGAAGCTCCCCATCGGGTCGTATCCGGCTCCGGTGACCTCGACCATCCCATCGCGCAGTGCGATTACCTGAACCGTTATCACGTTCTCCGTCAACGTGCCGGTCTTGTCGGTGCAGATCACCGTCGCCGACCCCAGGGTTTCGACCGCCGAGAGGCGCCGAACGATGGCGTTGCGGCGGGCGAGCCTCTGAAGCCCCCAGGCCAGCGAAATGGTGGCAACGGCGGGCAATCCCTCCGGGACGGCGGCTATGGCCAGTACTACGCCGGTTTCCAGCATCTGCAGCAGGGGCTCGGCGTGCCACAGGCCTACCGCGATCACCAGGACCGTGGCCACCACGATTACCCAGATCAACCTTCGGCCCAGAACTTCGATAGCTCGTTCGAGGGGGGTGGCCTCGTGAGGAGTCTCGGCGACCAGACGGCCGACACGGCCCATCTCGGTCGCCGCCCCGGTGGCCGTGACCCGGCCTCCACCG
>JAMDCE010000065.1 GCA_023489135.1 Chloroflexota bacterium | reverse complement strand
GCCACGCCAGCTCCAACCACCGCGCCGAAGATCAGTCCAATCCAGAAGCTCACGGTGTCCTACCTCATTACTTTCTGGGTTTCTTGAGCAGGGCCTGAACCATCCCTCGCGCTCCTGCCGCTGCACCCGCTACCTTTATCAAGGGCGAGACCAGTTCTTCGCTGACGAAAGCCGTGGTTCCTCGTACCGTCTCGGCTGTGGCCGTCAGCTTCTCCAGCATAGGTATGATCCTGTCCCGAAGCACCAGGACGAGCCATAACAAAAGAGCCGTGAGAGCGACGCCCAATAAAACCCCGATACCGGACATCACGACCAGAGCGATGATAGCCAGGTCGCGAATAGTGGCTACCGAGAATGAGGTGAACAACCAGTACAGCAGCCCCACGACGATGGCAAGTATGGCCACCAGAATAGCGGCCACTATGCCTTTCTTCATCAGCTATTTCTCCTTCTGCGCGTCAGCGCTTGGAATTCGGCCCAAAAAGCGGCCTGCCTGGTCGAGGGTTGCCGTGTTATTGGCCTCCCCGAGAGTGTCAATGGACTGGAGCTTTGAGCGGCTTTTGGAGACGAGCGGAAGCAAAAGGTGCAAGCCCCAGGGTATTTTATCACGACGCCAGCCGATATGCAACGAGCAGCAGCGCCCAGGCCCCCAGGGAGCCCTCGATGATCGACACGCTTCCCAGCGTGGGCCATCCAGAATGTAAATAGCCTGCCAGCGCGGTGCCGACGAAGAATCCGGTAGTGCTGACCACCAGATAGAGCGGGATTTCGAGCAGCCTTCTCCCCCACAGGAATTGCAGGGCGAAGGCGTATGAGCTGGCGATGATCAGAGAGAGTAAGGCGGAAGGAGGTATTAGCTCCAAAGAGGTGCTCCCCTCGAAGTTACGGCTTTCTCCTACCCATATTCTCCCAGATTCCCCCCGGGCCTTGACCCCTGACTGCGGTCGTGGGGCGCGAACAGCGGCTAGAGGTCACGGACCATGGCCACTTCACCACAATCGGGGAATTTGGGACAGCGGAAACACTCCGCCCAGATCTTCTGGGGCAGCTTGGACTTTTCGGCCTGTTTGAAGCCTAGCTTCTCGAAATACTGGGGAATGTAGGTCAGGGCAAAGACCCTCGGGACCCCCATTTCCCTGGCCTCATCGAGGCACGCATCCACGAGGTGCCGGCCCCATCCCCTACCCCTAACCGTTTCTTGCACCGCGAGGGAACGGACCTCGGCCAGATCATCCCAGATTACGTGAAGGGCGCAACAGCCAACCATCTGGCCACCTTCCTCTACGACGACGAAGTCTCGGACGTGCTCGCAAAGCTCGGAGAGGGAGCGTGGCAGCAGGGCTCCTTTGCTCTTGGCGTAGTGGGTGAGCAACCGGTGGATGGCACTCACGTCGCTTAGCTTGGCCTTTCGCAACTGAGTGTAGGGTTTGAGCATCATCTGGTGCTCGATATTTGCATCGCTAAAAGTATCCCCGACAGGAATGAATCCCAGCTTTCGGTAGAAATCCAGGGCGTAGGTCTGCGCACTCAGAACGATGTTGTGCAGGCCTTGCTCCCTGGCCAGCTTCAGCAGGAAGCGCATAAGCTCCCGGCCGACCCCCTGTCCTCGCCACTCCGGTAGCACGGCGAGTCGCCCGATGCGACCTTCGCCATCCAGGTCAAAAAGACGACCCGTGCCAACTACCTCCTCGCCAGCCAGGGCGATCGCGTGAATTCCCTGCTGATCCCACTCGTCGTACTCCAGTTCCTGAGGTACTTTCTGTTCTTCGATGAAGACGGCTCGCCGCACCTCGAAGGCCCCGGTCAGCTCAGCCTCAGTTTTCACTCTCTTATAAGTCAATTTCATAGAGCTTCACTCAATTCCAGCGGCAATGTTTGGCGCATCTCTGTTAACCAGGTGTAGGAACGTTCCAAGACTTGCCTTGCTCTGCCCAGGGCCTCGCTCACCTGGTCGGGGGAAGTACCACCAGGGACATTTCTAGCGCTCACAGCGGTATCCACGCTCAGATTCAGGATATCCTCAGCGAACAAAGGTGAGAACGCCTGGTACTCATCCACCGTCAAACCTTTGAGAGCCTTGCCGCTACCAATACAGTGGCGCACAATCCGACCCACTATCTCGTGCGCCTCTCGAAACGGCAAGCCACGCTTGGCGAGGTAGTCGGCCACGTCCGTCGCCAGAGTGAAGTTTTGCCCTGCCGCCGTTCGCATTCGCTCTTCCTTGATTCTTGCGGTGGAGAGCATCGGCGCAAAGACGGCCAGACATAGCAGGACCGTATCTACCGCGTCGAATAGAGCCTCCTTGTCTTCCTGCAGGTCTTTGTTATAGGCCAGTGGCAACCCCTTCAGGAGGGTGAGCAGTCCCACCAGGTGGCCGTAGACCCGGCCGGTTTTGCCCCTGGTCAACTCGGCTACGTCCGGGTTCTTCTTCTGCGGCATAATGCTGCTTCCCGTGGCGTAGGAATCGTCGAGCTCTATGAAGCCGAACTCCTCCGACGACCAGAAGACGATCTCTTCCGAGAATCGGGAAAGATGCAGCATGGCCAGGCTAACGTTGCTCAGTAGCTCGACCACGAAATCGCGATCGCTAACCGCATCGAGGCTGTTTTCGCTGATTCTAGCAAAGCCCAGTTGCCGGGCCACGAACTCGCGGTCTATGGGGTAGGTGACACCAGCCAGGGCACCCGATCCAAGTGGTAGGACGTCAACCCGGACAAACGCGTCCCTGCAGCGCTCCACGTCCCGTTGGAACATCTGGTAATACGCCAGCAGGTGGTGAGCAAATAGCACAGGCTGAGCCCGCTGCAAATGGGTGTAGCCGGGCATAACCGCCAGGGAGTGATTCTGCGCCAGTTCAATCAGGGCCCGTTGGAGAGCCAGCAACCCCCCCACCACGTCCAGGGTCGCTCGTTTAGCGAAGAGGCGGACGTCCAGGGCGACCTGATCGTTGCGGCTACGCGCCGTGTGCAACTTGCCGGCAACCGGCCCGACCTTTTCTCGCAAGCGAGCCTCTATGGCGGTGTGGATATCTTCCAGACTAAGGTTCAGTTCAAAGTCACCGCGCTGTATTTCGTCGAGAATTCCCCGCAGAGCGACCACGATACACTCCGCTTCGTCACCGGCGACAATGCCCTGCCGGGCCAGCATCTTGACGTGGGCGATGCTACCAGCGATATCTTCCCTGAAAAGACGGCGGTCGAAAGGAAGCGAGGCGTTGAACGCCTCGACTAAACTGTCCGTATTCTTTTCAAAACGACCAGCCCAGAGCTTGGCCGGCTTCGCGTCCAAATCCTACCTCATCTTGAGAACAGGGATTCCAGCCACCTCCGCCGGGGTGACGACAGGTCCCTTATCATCTTCCCATTTCTCGGCTGGTTCAAGCAGACCATCCGCGGCCAGAGCCTTCTTTAGAGCGGCGATTGCTACCTCCAACATTGAATCGTCCGGTTTCCTGGTGGTTAGGGCCTGAAGGGCCATAGTGGGAGCAGTTATTATCCTGACGAGGCGGTTGCCGTAATGGGCCGCTGTCAACTTGATGAACTCGTAGGAAACCGCCGCGATGACGGGAACCAGCAGGATCCGAGAAATAACCCGGATGATCATCGGGGGGCGGCCGAAAAGGGCGAACACAAGGATCGAAACCATGACCACCACCAGAAGAAAGCCTGTCCCGCACCGAGGGTGCGCGGTGCCGTAATCCCTGACGGCCTCGGGCTCAAGAGGCACTCCAGCCTCGTAGGCGTGGATGGTCTTGTGTTCCGCGCCGTGGAAAGCGAAGACACGTCCGATGCCTGGCAAGAACCCGATTCCACCCAGGTAGGCCGTGAGGAAGGTGAGGCGAATCATGCCTTCGACAAAGTTGCTCAGCACGGAGGAGCTAATGTAGCGGTCAGCTATGCCGATTATTACCAGTGGGGCCACGAAGAAAAGGGCTATACCAAAAAGAAGGCTTAGCGCGACGGTTATCCAGACGAAGGGGCCTTCCAGCTTGACTTCCTTTCCATCGTCAGTCTTCTCGTCCATAAGGCCTACGTTGGCCGAGAAGATCATGGAACGCATCCCCAGCCCCAGCATATCCCAGAGCATGGCCAGGCCGCGGATAAAGGGGAGTTTGGTGATCTTACTGGTGTAGATGGCCGACTTCAACTCTTCGCCGTGCAGAACAATGCTGCCGTCCGGCGCTCGAACAGCTACAGCGGCCTCTTTCTGACCCCGGATCATTACGCCTTCCATAACGGCCTGGCCGCCATAGTGAAACTTGCCCATGCTGTTCCTCCTAGGATAGGAGCGTATTGTATCAAAAAGCCGCCTAAATGTAAAAATGGGAAGTTTGCCTAGAGAATCCAGAGAGTGGACGAGATCGAGGTCTGGGGATGGAGGTGGAGCCTAGGATATCGCTTCCCGCAAGAGCACCTCTCAGTCGGATTAGTGGTCTGGACCGGAACTTTCCAGTTCCTTGCTGGCTCCTCTGAGGAGAAGATTGCAGAGGCGACCACCGAGGACGGCCAGCCCATCTGTGGGGAGGTAATGGGAAGCCGAGGAGTCGAAGAGAAAGTTCGATGTTGGCGGAAACTCGTCATCGCCCAGCCAGTAGACCACCGCCAGGGAAACTCGAGGGAGAAGCTGGAAGGAAAAGGCCGCATCGCCCATACTCTCCGTTTTCCCCCTGAACTTAAGGGCGGAAAAGCGGAAGCTTTCTACGTCGTTCTGGAGGGCCCTGACCAATTTGTTACCAGTGTAACCCTGGAATGCCTGCGAGTAGTTCCGCCCACCGGGCAATTCTCGGAAGGCGATCCATTTACCGGTCAGAGGCGTCCCATCGGCGGTGCGGAAGTAGTGGACCACTAGACCCTGCACCCAGTCGGAGCCAACGTGGTGATCTGTCGCCGCTTCCCGGGCGATCAACTCGGGAAAGCTCACGGCGTAGTCTGTTCCGAAGATTTGAAGCCAGAAGTAGCTTTCCCCTTCGTTGTACTCGACACCCGTCCTCAGCGCCAGTTGGCGAGGGTCTCTGGTGCGGAGTTCTTCTCTACCGTTTTCAATGAATTGGCGAAAGGCTTCGTCTCGCTGGTCCATCTCCATGACCATCTTCTTACCCACAATGAATTAGTCGCACTTGATTATAACACGAGCGAGGCAGGCGGACCAATCGTCTCATAGCCAGGATCTTCGTCCACGAGGGAGGCTCCGGTGCGCCGGTGGATTTCTCTGGAGGCAGAAAACGGCGGTCAAATATATTGACATGCATCGATATATATGCTATGCTGTTGGCGGAAGGGTAGAAGCAGGCCGTGCAAGAGTCACATGAGGACAGCGAGAGTCCCAGCAAGATCAGAACGACCCGAATGTCGTGCTGCGCACTAGCCTTTGTTCCAACGATGGAGGGAGAGGACTTCGAGCGCTTCGTCACGATTTGCCGGGCCTTAGGGGATGAGACTCGCGTTAGGATTTTGGGTCTTCTCCAGCAGCAGGAGCGAGAAGTTTGCGTCTGCGAGATCGTGGCCAGTTTTGACTTGGGTCAACCAACCATCTCCCATCATCTGAAGATTCTTCGGGAAGCCGGTTTGGTAGGTTACGAGAAGAGAGGGCTCTGGGTGTACTACCATCTTGACCGGGAAACCATCGCCTGGCTCAGCGCTCGTCTAAACGACCTGTTATGAACCCTTTTTTTGGCCCAATAAATCGATAAAGGTCGATATATTGTAGGCGGTGGGACTTCATCTGTGATTGGTGGGTGACTGGGAGCCCGCCATTGGGTTTGGTGGGGTTCTCGAGCTAGACAGGTTAGCTATAGGGGTGGCAAGGCGGGTTTTCATCCAGCGGGAGACAAGGCGGGAGGAATCTACCGTGAATAGGCTCCCACTCCTGCCTAAAATTTGCACAAAAGAAAGGAGAAGGTGAAAGTGAAGACCGACGAGGAGATCAAGCAAGCCGTACGCAAGACCTACGGCAAAGCGGCGACAGAGGCAAAAACAGGGGGATCAAGCTGCTGCACTGATAGCGCCATTGTCACCAGGGCCGAGGAGATAGGCTATTCCGCCGACGAGTTGGCAGGCCTTCCCGAGACTGTATCCTGCGCCTCGCTTGGCTGCGGTAACCCCACCGCGCTGGGCGGTCTGCAGGAGGGTGAGATTGTGCTGGATCTTGGGAGTGGAGGAGGGATCGACGTGTTCCTGGCGGCCCGGCGAGTTGGTCCACAGGGCCGAGTCTACGGGCTGGATATGACCGAGGAGATGTTGAGTCTGGCCGAAGAGAATCGTCGTAAGCTTGGAGTTACCAACGTCGAGTTCCTTAAAGGAGAGCTGGAGAACATCCCGTTGCCAGAGGGAACGGTTGACGTGATCATCAGCAACTGCGTGGTGAACCTTTCTGCGGACAAAGACAAAGCGCTAGGCGAGGCCTATCGAGTCCTCAAGCCTGGTGGTCGACTGGCCATCTCGGACATAGTTGTGCGCCGGCCGCTGCCGGAGAGAATTCGCAAGGACGTTGAATCGTGGGTAGGCTGCGTCGCCGGAGCGATGTCCGATACCGAGTACAACCAAAGACTGACTCGCGCAGGTTTTGAGGGTATTTCCATTGATACTACTTACGTTTACCGTGTTGAGGATGCGGACCTGACGGAGGTTCGTCAAATGCTGGACGAGTTGAGCTGGGAAGAGAGAGAGTCACTCAGCGGCAGCGTCACCAGTTGCTTTATTAGAGCTACCAAGCCAGCCCAGTAGAACGGCTCAGGCACATAACTCGGCGCTGGTTAGGTGAGTCGGTTGACCAGGCGATCGGGGCACGGCACGCCGTGCCCTTTTGTTATACCTTCGCTCGAACCTGGTTTGCCCATGACTATGGGCGAAACCTGTGGATAACTTCGTTGACGTTAGACAACATGACTGCTATAATGCGGTCGCTGCCAAAAACCTTGCTCCCGCGATCCTCCTCTCGGCAGCGCTCTGATTACCCTTGGGCAGTCAAGGGCCGGGTTAGATTCCCCTTTCAACAATCAAGAGAGAATTCCCTTCGTCAGTCAACGGGTGAGGTAAGGATGCGCGGTACGACTACCTGTCCCTCAACCATGGATCCCGGCTCGATGTTCGCGGCTATTGCGGCCGGGGCTTGCCTGCTGGATACGGGCGAATTTCGGGTGGTGGCGCATAACCGGGCCTACCAGATGCTTCAGCGTGAACCGTACCGTAGCACCGGAGTGGTGGGCCTGCGTCTGGAGGAGTACGTCCCAGAGGCCGAGGAAGCGGGCCTTCTGAAACTGCTGCGGCGGGCCGCTTCCGGCGAGGCGGTTGAGGTGCACGATCTTCCCTATCACCCGGATCTCCACAGTGAGAGATACTGGGATGTGCAAGTTGGTCCCGTGAGGGACTTGGACGGGGGTATTCGCTGGGTGCTGTCGATGATGTCCGATGTCACGGACCGCGTACGCCGGCAAAGGCACTTAGCCGAGTTGGCGGCGTCTTTGAGAACGGTCAATGGGGAGCTTGTGGTGAGTACCCTGGTCGCACAGGAGGCGGAGAAAAGAGAGCGCGCCGCGCGGCAGGCGGCGGACTCCCAGCGCCTGCTTTCCCAGGCCATCATCGATAACGTTCCGGCCGCTATCGCCGTGCTGCGGGCACCTGGTTTCACCTTCGAGCTTGCCAACCGGGCTTGTCAAAGCATCGTGCCTTGTGGGGAACTGGTAGGGAAGTCTGTCACTGAGGTTTGGCCGGAGCTGGCGCCGACGGTGCTGCCCGTGGCCGAACAGGTCTTGCGCACGGGCGAGCCGTCTGACGCGGTAAGCGTACGCTCTCGCGTCCAGAGAGGACCGGAAGCGCAGCTCGAGGAGGCCTACTTCACCTTCTCCAGCGCCCCGCTGCGGCTTGCCGAGGGTCACACCGAAGCCTTATTGGTGCTGGGTGTGGAGACTACTGAGAACGTGCGCGCGAGGAAGCAGGTTGCTGAACTGGCCGAGCACGCTGAGGCCAGCCTCAGACAATTGGAGGCTGTGGTGAGCGGTATGGCCGATGGCCTTATGATCGTCGATTCCAAGGGTCGGGTCGTGAGCATGAATCCGGCCGCGCTTGAGATGAACGGGTTCGAGAGCGCGGAAGAGTCGCGGAGACACTGGAGGGATCTGGTTGACTTGTTCGAAGTGACCTACCTGGACGGGCGTCCCGTTCCAATCGAGGATTGGCCAGCAGCGCGTGCCCTGCGAGGTGAAACCTTTAGGAACGTCGAGATACGATCACGGCGGCGCGATTCCGGCAAAACGTGGGTTGGGAGTTACGGTGGAGCGCCGGTGGACGATGGCTCTGGCGACATTATGCTGGCCGTCATCACTTCGCAGGACGTGACCGGGGAGAAAAAGACCGAAGAAGACCAGCACTTCCTGGCCGAGGTGAGCAGGGTTCTTGCATCCTCGCTTGACTACGAGGCGACGCTGACTAACACTGCCCGTGTGGCGATACCTTACTTGGCTGACTTGTGCGCCGTCGACATGCTGGAGGAAGATGGATCGATCCGGCGCTTGACGATGACATCTGCCTGCCCCGGGAAGGACGACTTAGCTACTGAACTGGAGAGCAACCATTGGCCCAACCAGAGCGACCGGGTGGGCCCCGCAAACGTACTGCGCACGGGCGAGCCGGAGTTGTACTCCGAGGTCACCGACGAGTTGCTGACGGTCTATGCCCGCGACCCACAACACCTGGAAATTCTTCGAGGGCTCAGATTCACCTCGGTTATGATCGTACCGCTCCTCACGCGAGGCCAGGTTTTCGGGGCGATAAAGTTCATCTCGGCTGAATCGGGACGGCACTACGGTTCAGCCGACCTCGCTTTAGCCCAGGAGGTTGCACGTCGAGCCGCGATGAGTGTCGACAACGCGCGATTGTACCGGGACGCTCAGCGGGCCATTCGCAGTCGCGACGAGTTTCTCTCCGTGGCGGCCCACGAACTCAAGACCCCAGTAACGAGCCTACGCGGCTTTGCCCAGCTAACGCTGCGCAGACTGGAGAAAACCCACGATGATGACCCGCAACTTGACCGGCAGCGAATTCACCGGGCGCTGGAGGTTATAAATCAGCAATCCAGCAAACTATCGCGTCTGGTATCTCAACTGCTGGACATCTCTCGCATCGAGGGAGGAAAGCTAGTACTATACCGGGAGATGACGGATGTCACTGCCCTGGTCCAGGGTGTGGCAGCAGGTGCCCGGGCGATGACTCACCGGCACAGCATTAAGGTGAGCGTTGCACCGAAGGTGGAGGCCCTTCTGGACCCCCTGCGGTTCGAGCAGGTGGTGACCAATTTGATAGACAACGCCATCAAGTATAGCCCTAGCGGTGGAGAGATTGATGTCGAGCTCTCGAAGCCAGAATCCGAGATGGTGCGTCTGGTCGTGAGAGACAGAGGATTCGGGATTCCACCCGAGCACCGCCATCAGATTTTCGGCCGCTTTTACCAGGCCCACGCCGACAGCCACACTTCTGGGGTGGGGCTGGGTCTCCACATCAGCCACCAGATCATCAGCCTGCACGGGGGGGAGCTTCGGGTCGAATTTCCAGACGATGGTGGCACTCGATTCATCGTCAGCGTACCAACCGGCCGCAAAGATATCTCCGGTGAGGATGAAAGGAGCGAGCAGTGAGCGAGCGCGTCCTAGTGGTTGACGACGATGACAGTATCCGGGAACTGGTTAGCCTCGCCCTGTCTGATGAGGGCTATGATGTGGTATCGGCTCCTGACGGTGCTATGGCCTTTGATCTCATCGCAGAGCGGCAACCCAACGTGATCCTTCTCGATTTGCGAATGCCTATCATGGACGGCTGGGAGTTCTTGGACGCCTATCGGAAGAGACCCGGTCCACACGCGCCTGTCATAGCGCTTACAGCGGCACGTGAGGTCGGGAATACCATACCGGAGATCGGGGCGGACGCTTTCCTTTCGAAACCATTTGATCTAGAGGATCTTCTCAACCTTGTCGACCACCACCTGCATCCCTTGACTGGTGATCCCGCTACCATCTGAGGATGGTCGCCCCTCGATTCCCACCTTGCCGGAGCGGAGCCGGCTTGTCGGCCGGCATTCAATGCAAAGACAGGTCCATCTCAGTTCTCAACAGACCGTCAGAAGGAGCTACCAGATGATCCCTAAGAGTGAAAGGAAAGGACAAGCCGTTCTTGGTGATCGTCACGCAGCGGCCGGACTCGTCCGGGAGACGAACCGCTGGCGCTCCTCTTTCGACCGGGCGACGCTGAGGTCAGTTAGACAGAGCTACGACCAAATAGCCCGGCCGACCAGCCGATTGGCGACTTTCAGATACTCCTCCTCGTTGCCTTCAATCATCAGCTTGTGCATCACCACTACCTCAGTGCTGGGAATCGGCTCAACCGGCTGGACACATAAACGCATCACTGGTCGGCCCGATTCGTAAACGTATACTCGGCCGCCGCACTTGGATATGTGGTAGACACGATCAGAGAAGCTTGGACTGGGCACCTCGAGGTATCCTCGTTTGGTCCACTGCTCGTATTCGGCGTCGTTCAGTAATTCGCGCAACAGGGCGTGCGCCCTCTTCTCGGCCTCGGCCCATTCCAGGTAGGCCTTTCGCCAGTCGACCACGGCCCTGGTAAGACTCTCTGTAAATCTCTGCCAGAAGAGAGCGATAAGGATAACTCCAACCACCAGCCCTGCTGCACCAACGATTAGCAGGGTCAATTCTCTCATCCTCCGGCGATCCTCGGGACGACAACGATCTGCTCCACCGTCTCATCGAATTTCTTTATGCGTTCGGCCGGTTGACCAGGGACGATTCTAAAGACGGTGGCACCTTTGGCCTGCTCTTCTTTCAGAATTCGCTCGGCTTCCTTCACGGCCTCAAGAGCCTCAGAGTCACCGATCGCTGCTTTCTTTTCGTCCCAGCTCACCGTTTTGTCCCCGCAAGAGGACATTACTCGCAGCTTTCCCATTTCCTCTACCTACCTTTCGCTAGGCCCTGGCGGGCTATCCGAACGCCATCCATTCTGGACGGAAACGCGCACCCATGAGCAGTAGGGCGCAAGCATCACCGTTTGCACTAAACGGCAGGCGGAGAAGGCGCAGGTTCAGAGATGCCTACCTCGAATCGCCGAACGGGACTAACTACCCGCGGAACTTCTACTTAGTTTCAGCCTGCTTGCCTTTTTCAATCAACTCGGCGACTCTGCGGCCGCCTTTGCGACCGATTTCCTCGAAGAACTTCTTCCCATACTTCTTACTGACGGTCTGGCCACCCTTACGGCCGGCCTCTTGAACGGTCATATGACCCTTTGTCTCTTCGGATTCCACTTTGCGCGCCATTTACCTTGCTCCTTACTAAATCAACCCGTAAACCCTCGCGCGTCATAGCTAAGCACAGTCGGGACTGATGCCTCTGGCGAATAGGTGATAGAACAACAAGAGCCCCCCGGGTTCCAGCCTGGTGGGCTCAACGTACTCACGTTCGCTCACGCGGGTGTTTAGAACCTCCACCCGGTGCCGCATCCCTAGGAGTCATACTTCTAGGGCTCATTATTCGCCTATTTTTAGTATACTCATCCTGGCCCGTGTGTCAACTTTGTGAATGACTTCACATCTCTGGAGGCCGAGGAAGCTATTCGCAGTCGCAGCGGCCTCGTTGTGCAGGGTTGCAGGCCTTTCGAGAGGGGTTGTCGCACCAGGCGAAATAGCGGAAGTGCCAATTTGCAATCGACAGGTGAATGTCTTATAATGCAAGAACCACTCGGCAACCTCGCCCGGGGTCTTACAAAGGTACAAAGGGGTATTTGAGCGAACCAATAACGCCTGTCACGTCCTGCAGTTCGAATCCACATACATAGGCGGAAACCTGCTATGCCAGTAGATGAAGTCATTGTGCTCCCGACCAGCAAGGAATTCCGGGTCTCCGTGGAAAAAGAAAGCGGACAGCCTGTCCTTCGTTGTTTTCAGTGCGGCAAGTGCACCAGCGGTTGCCCTGTTTCCTACGCTATGGATCTGACTCCCCGCCAGGTGATGAGGGCGGTGCAACTCGGATTAAAAGAGGAAGCCCTGAAGAGTCAGGCTATCCGGCTATGCGTCTCCTGCCACACTTGTACGGTTCGCTGTCCGGTGGAGATCGAGATACCGGCCGTTATGGAGGCTCTCCTGCATCTCTCGGCCACGGAGGGAGTACGACCGGCGGAGAAAAACGTGGCTCTCTTCCAGAGGCTTTTCCTGAGCCTTTTGGAGCAGAACGGTCGAGCCTATGAATTCGGCCTGGGCATGGGCTACAACCTGATCAGGCACGACTTCTTCGCGAACGCAGGTCTTGTGCCAGCGATGTTATCGCGAGGGAAATTGTCTCTCCTCCCTCCCTCCACCCGTGAGGCCAAAGAGATTAAGGCCATCTTCGCCAAAGTCAGCCAAATCGAGGGCCGCCTGGTCGCCGTGGTTGGCGGTCAGCGAGAGGAGAAGGTCCCGGAAAGGGCGTTCTACAAGGCCGTCGGGGCCCTGGGGGCTGTCGCCGGAGCGCGCGGGCGCAATCGACGCCGGAAGCTGGGAGAAGAACAGTGACCGCAACCTATGCGTACTACCCTGGCTGTTCTCTCGACACCTCGGCAAAGGAGTACGACATCTCTATTCGCCGAGTATGTCGCCTTCTGGGCATTGAACTGCGACCGCTGGAAGGTTGGACCTGCTGCGGATCCTCGGCCGCTCATGCCACCAGCCAGTTGCTGGCGATCTCCCTGGCGGCGCGGAATCTACAGCTTGCCACGAAGGAGAACCTCCCCATCACTACCCCCTGCCCCAGTTGCTTCGCCCGTTTGAAAACGGCCAGTTTGGCGCTTGAGGACGAGACAACTGCGGCGGCGGTTCAGGAGGTTCTGGAGAAGAGTCTTGGAAGCAGCGTGGCCGTGGAGCACCTGGTGGCTGTCCTGAGTGATCCAGGTCTAGCGCTTCCGGTGAAGCGCCCCTTGGCGGGGCTGAAGGTGGCCTCCTATTACGGTTGCCTGCTGGTCCGTCCGCCGGATGTTTCTCCTCTGGACGACCCAGAGAATCCCCAATTCATGGACCGACTGATGGAGAGGCTGGGGGCGGAGGCCGTCGATTGGCCGTTCAAGTCCGAGTGTTGTGGTGCTAGCCTGATTTTTCCGCGGCCCGATCTTACTCTTTCCCTTTCCCATCGCGTTCTAACCGCCGCTATGAAGCGGGGTGCCGACTGTGTCGTGGTTGCTTGTCCTCTCTGTCACAGCAATCTAGACATCCGCCAGCGTGAAATGACAGCGCGATTCGGGGGGAAGCTGGGCCTGCCAGTCCTCTATTTTAGCCAGCTTATGGGGCTGGCCCTCGGGATTGAGGCCAGGGAACTGGGGCTGGAAAGACACCTGGTCGACCCGTTGCCGATGCTTAGGGCGAAGGGATTAGCTTGAGCACCCGCTCGACGGAAAGTCCT